>JASJDF010000402.1 GCA_030065715.1 Xenococcaceae cyanobacterium MO_188.B19
ATTAGAAGATAGCTATAAAAGAAGTTGTAGAAAATTATATTTATTGAATTAAGGAAAAAAGATTAAAAAAATAAGTAATAAGTAATGAATATTCATATATTAAATAGTGTGGTATTGACATTTAGTCAATCAATTGTTTTATAATTATTTTTGCAAAAAGACGAAGAAAATGTACAATTCCAAATTCAGGTTCTCTCAGATAATCTTGATAAATCTAAGACTAGACAGTAATTTTTAATTCACCAGACACAGTTTTGTTTAACTAACTACTTTTTCGCTTATGGCTGAAATGGCTTTCTTGAGCCAGTTTCTTTTGAATGATGAGTTATGTAGAGGATTCTTCTTTTGAAAAAATCTGCATAGTTGTTTAAACAAAATTGTGAAACATAGTCGAGACAAGATTTACCAAATTATTGATCGACCTGAAGTTCGTCACTAAATTTAAACAGGAATGAATTTCCATGATCAAGAAAAGAATAGTTATTGCGATCGCATTTATTTTTGCCTTAACCACCTTAATTTCCCTGCCAGCCAATGCAACGGAACGAGCTGATCATAATGCTGTAGCCCAATATACACAGCATCAGCAAGAAAGACAGTATAGTCAAGAAAATCAGAGATTCCAAGAGCAGCAGTATCTTCAGGAAAATCAAAGATTTCAAGAGCAGCAATATGCTCAAGCAAGTCAACAATCTCAACAAAAGCAATACTCTCAACAGGATCAGCAATCTCAAAAAAAGCAGTATTCTCAACAGGATCAAGATTACCAAAAGCAACAACCCCAAAATCAGTCTAGTCAAAATGGACAATCACAAAAGCAACAATCTCCAAATAATGGTGCTTAAGCCAAGTACTTAGGCAGTACTATTTACAATTCAAAACCCTTGAAGTGAATTATTTTTTCATTTAGCTCTTGGCTTTTAGCTTTCAGCTCTTAGCTTTTAGAGCTTTTGATATTAAGGAGGTATATCGGATTTTTAACGATGATTAATAAAATTCTAGTAGCAGTAGAATTTTCGCCAAATAATAAGTCTGTCTTTGACTCAGCAGTATATTTAGCCAAAGAGACAGGGGCAAATTTAATGTTACTCCATGTTATATCTGCTCAAGAGGAAGACTATCCTATGGTCTCTACCACTGACTACTATCCCGTCATGTTCGATGCCAGCGATTATAAAACCTATCAAAAAAAATTGACGGAGTATCAACAAAAGGGATTAGATGGCTTAAAAAAACTCCAAGAAACAGCCGAAGCAGCAGGGGTAGATACGGAATATACTCAATTAACTGGCAACCCAGGACAGACGATTTGTGAACTAGCGGATACTTGGGAAGCTGATTTAATCATAGTCGGTAGTCGAGGATTAAAAGGTCTGAAAGAAATGTTTCTCGGTAGCGTCAGTAACTATGTGACTCACCATGCCCCTTGTTCGGTTTTAATCCTGCGTACTGCGATCGAGCGTCAATCAAATTCGGTTTCTATTGCCTCTGAAGAGAAATCAGCAACTAACAACCATACAGGCGAACACCTCTCTAAATCTCTCCTAAAAGAAGAGACTATATAGTTCCCCCTGTAGGGGAAGTTGAGGGGGTTGCCCCTACAAACACTAACCAAGATAAGTAAAATGTTTAGCAAAATCCTGACGGCAATCGATCGCTCACCAGCTAACAAAGAAGTTTTCCAGGAAGCATTATCCTTAGCCAAGGCTAATAAAGCTCGCTTAATACTACTTCACGTTTTGTCTGGAGAAGAAGAAAATAGTCCGATTATGTCTCTTTATCCCACCGTCGGCGATCATTATATGCACCTCGATCCGAAAATCGGTCGTATGGCAAATGAACTATATCATAGGCAATGGAAAGCTTTTGAAACCGAAGGACTGGATATACTACGTTCTTTTGCGGATGAGGCGATCGCTGCGGGAGTAAAAACTGAATTTAGCCAAATTACTGGTCATCCTAGTTCGACTATCTGCGAATTTGCTCAATCTTGCCACGCCGATGCGATCGTTATGGGTAGACGGGGATATGCTGGTTTGAAAGAGATGTTTTTAGGTAGTGTCAGCAACTACGTAGTTCATCACGCTCCTTGTTCTGTATTACTGGTTCGGACTACCAACGAAAAAAATCAGCAATCTTCATCAGAAAGCCTAGAATCGACGACTTATTAGTAAGTTTTTCTTTACCGTTGGCAAGAAGTCGCAAATAGGAGGGAAATATGACAATCAAACTTATTCCCCATAAACCTGACAAGATTGTTGGCTTAAATATTGATGGCAGAATTGAAGCTGAAGATATCGATCGCGTAGTTGAATCGATTGAGAAAAGGCTAAAACAGGGAGAAAAGTTAAGAATCTATGCCGAGGTTAATAATTGGTCGGGAATGTCTTTAGAAGCTTTTGTTAAAGATATTAAATTTAGCCTGCAACATTTCCAAGATTTTGAGAAAGAAGCGATCGTTTCAGATCGTCGATGGCTCGAAAGTTTAGCTGCTGTAGGCAATACATTATTTTCCAGCATCGAAGTTAAGCATTTTACCTTTGCCGAGAGAGATAAAGCATTAGAATGGATAAGTCTTTAGGGGTAAGTCACTGTCTTGCCCGTACAGTAGTTAATGGCTAAAAGTTTAATCATAGGTTACGGTAATAGCTTGCGGAGTGATGATGGTATTGGTGTGCGAGTAGCTGAGATTGTTGCTGATTGGCACTTACCAGCAGTGCGATCGCTCTGTCTTCATCAACTAACTCCAGAATTAGCTGCGGATTTAGCTGAAGTAGATTTAGCGATCTTTGTTGATGCTGGGGAAACTCCTGATACAGATACCGTTAAGCTACATTCTTTAAAACCGTTAGATTCAACTGAACTTCGGAGTCATTTCAGCGATCCTAGAGCCATACTCAGTCTCACTCAGGCTATCTATGGAAAATGTCCTCCAGCTTGGTGGGTAATAGTGCCAGGAGTAGATTTTCAATTGGGCGATCGCCTTTCACCTGTCGCTCAAGAAGGCATTTCTCAGGCACTAATTCACATTAAAAACTTAATCTACGATAATAACTAGTCCAGCGCGGTGGAAATAACCCACCAATGACGAAATATTCAAAGCCTTACCAATCAATACTTCTGAGTTTTGAGTTCTGAGTTCTGAGTTCCGGGTAGCGGCACTAGTCGATTGGCTTACTAATGCCTAATACCTGCAACCAAACAATCAATGTGTTCTATAGTATGAGTTGCCATTAGTGAGATGCGAATGCGGCTGGTGGGTACGGTAGGGGGGCGAATGGCGGGGGCAAAGATACCTGCTTGTTGAAGCTGTTGTGCTTTCTTTAATGCGGCTTGGGGATTATCTAAACCGATACAGATAATTGGAGATTCGGAGGGAAATAAATTACACTCTGATAGTTGTTGTTTGAGATAATTACTATTGTGCTGTAGTTGTTTTCTTCTAGCTGGTTCTTGTCTAACAATGGCGATCGCTCTAAGAGCAGCAGCAGTGTCAGCAGGAGATAAAGCAGTGGTATAAATCCAGCTTGCTGCCCGATTGCGTAAAAAATCGATTAATTCGTTGCTACCAGCTATATATCCGCCTAAGCTTCCTAATGCTTTACTGAGAGTACCGATTTGGATTAATTCTCCACCAGTACAGTTAAAATGTTCTACACATCCCGCACCTGTTTTACCCATTACCCCCGTAGCGTGTGCCTCATCAATCAATAGCATACATTCAAATTCATTAGCTAAATTTAATAACTTTGGTAAAGGACATAAATCCCCATCCATGCTAAAAACACTATCGGTAGTAATTAAGCAGCGACGATAAGAGGCGCGATGTAATTCTAACTTGCTGCGTAAATCTTCAACGTCACAATGATTGTAGTCGATCGCCTTGGCACCAGATAAAATTGCACCTTTTTTTAAACTGGAGTGATTGTAGATATCTCCTAAGATTAAATCTTTTTGTCCTACTAATGAGGCGATCGCCCCCAGGTTTGCCAAATAACCAGAACTAAATACTAATGCGTCCTCGGTTTGTTTTAAAGAGGCGATCGCTCGTTCTAATTCTCGATGTAGTTCTCTATGTCCGCTTAGTAATCTCGAACCAGTGCTACCCGTACCATAGGCTTTAGTAGCTGCGATCGCCGCTTGAATTAATCTTTCATCTCCAGCTAATCCCAAATAGTCGTTACTGGCAAAATTAATTACTGACTTTCCTTCTAACTGTACTATTGCTCCTGGCAATCCATCAATAGTTTTTACCGAACGATACCAATTAGCGCGATGAATTGTAGCTAGGGATTTATTTAACCATTGATAAGGGTTTTCAGACATTTAAATCGAATAAATTACGGTAAGAATTGTAATTTGTTAACCAAAAATTATCATTAGCATTATTACAATAATTAAGATTAAAAATAAAATAACTATAAAAAATGAAAAAGTTCGTAGGAATATCAATAATGTTAGGAATTGTCTTAGGGGTTCAACCAGCCATAGGGATTCCAGCAGAATCTGAGGTAAATCAAACGGAAGCATCGGAGCAAACCCCTAACCAGATGATAGAACTACTAGCTTCCTGGGGATTTAATATTATTGAATGTCAAGAAAATGTTATTAACATCAAACATGATGTTACGGGTGAAATAGGTTGTGCTGTTCCCGATGAAGAACTACAAGCAGGTAATTTTATTTATAATTCTGTTGACAATACAATTAGCCCCATAACTACTCAACAAGCAAGCCAATCGGAAACTGTAATACCAGCCGAAGTTGAAGCAAAGCCTAATGATTCCGTAGCTAAGGCACAAGATACTAGAATTGAAGAAATTGCATTTGATTTCAACAATGTCTATGATTATGGTGCTTGTTTAGATGTAATTTTATTGGTGTATGAAGAACGCAATATCGAATTAGAAAAGGTTTCTAAAAATGAATGTGCTACCAAGGTTTTAAATGTTTTTGGTAATAATTTATCCCAAGATATAGCTTTGCAGTTAATTAAGTCAGCTAATGTTCATGCCACTGAAGTATTAGAAGATAAGCTTTATCCTCCCCTTGGTATCAGAAGAAGAGTTGCGATCGAACTGGGATATGTATATGATATCGACAAAAATAATAGCGATATTTTAAAATATGTCAGTTCCAGCGAAAATTAAGTTATCTCTCTTCCGTGAGAAGACCTCCACGTCCCGTGGCAGGATGGGGCTTTTAAAGTGCTGAACTAAATTCAGCACGCAGCCCCTCATGAATCACGGTCAGGGTTTAGCGGGAGGAGGAGAATCTTGGTTTTGAACATATTTTCTGAGTGTATCAATAGTGACACCACCACAGCTAGCAATAAAATATGAGCTAGTCCAAAAAACTTTT
>JASJDF010000403.1 GCA_030065715.1 Xenococcaceae cyanobacterium MO_188.B19
ATTACACTTTTAACTGTGTACTTTTGTTCTGAAAGCATATTTGAATTTCCTCTAAATTTTGGTGATTGAACTGAAATTAATTAGTTGGATTTTTGATTACTTATATCGTAGTAATTAAAATTTTTTCTGTCTATAATTTGAGTGATTTTAAAAGAACAAAAACATTACTGTTTTAATATTGTGAATTAGCTACACAAATAAGAATTTAAAAAAAATCAAATGTTGTAGAAGTTTTATTAGTAAACTAGCTCACTCCCAGTTCTTTAATTGTTTAGTTTTAGCTTGTAACTGGTTAGTTAAATGTTTCCGTTGCTTCTCAAAACCAGCAGCTATCACAATTGAGCAAATTCCAACTAATAAACCAACAATCCATTTTAAGAAAGAATAAGTTAATACTAGAATTACTAGCTGATAAATTACAGTTAGGATAATTGTAACTGTTCCTGTAAATAGGAAAGCTCGGATTTTAAAGCCTAAACCGATCACGATAAAAATTAAGCTAATAATACTAGGAACAATGCCAATATGTTGATAGAAGAGTGCAGCAGTACAGATAATACTAGTACCTAAAAGACGAACATAGTGACGTTGTTGACGAGAAGATTGCAGATAAGAATCGAATTGGGCAATGTACAAAATTGATAAGCCGATTATTCCTGCTAACCAGATAGAATCGGTGTTATATTGCCAAACTAATCTGAGTATGCCCCAATTAATAAATCCTAAACTGACATAGCTCCAACGGAGATTTTTTTGATAGTAGGCAATGCGAACATAAAAGAGTGCAGTGCAGAATAAACTCAGATAAGATATGTCTTCTGCTGTTACTAGAGCCATTAGCACGGGGATAATTAAAGCTGTGTGTCGCCAAGGAGTAGCTCGCCAACCGAAGTTTTGCCAGGGGATTTGATAAATAGCTAAAGCTACAATACAAGTTAAAATTACGCGCCAAGGATCGAATAAACTGAGTTTAGTAATAATCAAGCGACTATAAACTAAGGTAGCAGCAATTTCTACTAGTCCTACATATACCCACCAGTCAGATAAGATATGATTTTCAGACTTGATGCTTGAGATAGTTAGGGAAGATGGGGGAGTAGGGGGAGTGTGTTGATTCAATTCTTGATTGCTTCGAGAATCTCTACCTTGAATCAGTGCATAACCACCAAGACAAAAACTTGTTGCAATACTAATTAGAGTTAAGCGGGGTGCGGTGCTTTCAATTGCGATACTCGCAGCTAGAATTTTCAAAATACTACTTATTGCCCAGTGGATATGGGCAATTAAAATAAATTGGGACAGACTAAGATAAGCAATAGTTGTTTGATCCCGATACCACCATGCACCAATACGATAGGTAAACGCGATCGCGGCAGCAACTAATGCTAAGATCGTTATACCATCAGCAATACTACCTCCTGATGATCTTTGCATCTGATAGATTACTAATTCATAGATACCAAAAGATATTCCTGTAAAGCCTAGATATTTACTAGTGATATTAGTTTGGGTGTCATCTAAATTAATGCTAATGAGGATAATAGCTGCTGTAATAGTTAATAATCCCGTGTAGCTATTAAAGTATGACAATCGCCATAAAATAGCCAAGGTTGCATATATTAGGGGAATATAGGCAAAATTTAAGCTTCTCCAAGATAAATCTCTTCTTTCTTCCCTAGGAATAGCTAAAGATTTTGTTTGCCATCTTATTAACCCTAAAGATAATATTCCCAAAATAATATTGGCAACTGCTAAAGCTAAACGATTCCCTCCGTTTCCAATAACCAATCCTCCGATTAGTAATTCGATGAGCCAAACTAAAGCATATAAAACAAAGTTGTTGGGTTCTTTTCGGTAACGCCAAATAATTCCGATGGTAACTAAAATTGTAGTTAGTAAATACTGAGGATATGCCTTAAGCTGATTCATTTCCAGATACATAACACTCAATAAAACTATTTCAATTACAATTAATGCGATCGCCCAATAGTCTGTAGCTTGAATATATTTGCCAATCAGTTTAAAGTTTTTCTCTTCGATTCCCACTCCCAAAATCCCGAAATCATTACGTTGGGAGATATAAGAAAGTTTAGGAGTATGAAGAGTATATTGCAAGTATTGACGAAATTGATATAAACCCAGAATAGTAACTGCACCAACTATTAACCAATCCCAATTAGTAATATAACCATAAAGCACAGCGGGAATTAGAGCTAAACCAAAACCGATATGAATTACCGTTATCATAGTGCGACGCAGACAATAAGCATTCACCAGCATTAATCCCGTTGCTACTATTAGACTGATAATTCTGGTTTCAGGTTGTCCAAATACTAGTAATTGAGCTGTAATTAAAGTCGTGCAACTAAGTAGAGTTGCTAAACGCCGTTGTTTTATCTTGCGAGTATATTTAGCAACAACTGTTAGCATTGCAGGGATACATAACCAAACTAATCCCCAACGAAATACTATGGGAGAGAAATTTGTTTCAATTTGAGACAAGAAACAAACATAACTAATCGCCCCCAGTAATAAACCAAAATACCAGCAACTTTTTCGGAAAATCAACCCAATACCGGCGGTTCGCGAACCGCGGGTACGAAAATTAATATGGGTTTGTTTTAAAATACATATTCCCAACTCTATAACTGCTAATGCGGTTAAAATACTTCCCCAAACGAGTTGACTGAGATTAGGAAAAATCACATTAATAGCATTGTTAATGGTTACTAACCCCAATACATGGGTAACATAGATTAGATTGATTCTCATTGGCTGACGAATTCTAGCAACACAAGCCAGAGTAAGAGTAGAAAATAATAGATTTAGAGATCGCCAACTAGGATTAGATAAGCTCAAACAAGTTAATCCAATACCCAAAAGCAAGGTTAAATATTCTGCATATAAAGCTAATTGGGGTTTTTGACGACGATATAACCAAGTTGCAACAAAAACAAACAATATTACATAAGGGAAAAGAGTCACTCCAAAAACTGACTCAGGAAAATATTCGGTATTGCTAACATTAACAGCAAGGTTTAAAGCATCATTACGGAAATTATCAGGAATTAATTCTTTAGATACATATAGAGTTTGTAAGCCAACAAAAAAAATAGCAGTTAGATCGAGTTTGAGCCAATAAAGAGTCAAACGCTGACTAAATAAATGAATTATTAAAAGATTAATTATCAGAGTTTGCCAGAAGAATAGTTCTGATTGAAAAATACCTGAGTATATAGAACTTAACCAAGTTTGTGTCAGTAGAATCATACTGATTATCTGAAAAACTTTACCCAAAAAAGTATTAGTAAGTCTTTCCAACTCTTCTTGGTTATCAGTAGGTGCAAGATTTTGATTCTTTCTATCTATAGTTAAATAAACTGTCGCCAACAGCCAACCAAATAATGCGATCGCTAAATTATAATTAGTAAAACTTTCCGTATCTATATTACTAATTAAACCCCTAGCTAATAATAATGACCAAGCAGCAAATAAAAACAATAAATTAACTGCGGGATATTTTTGCTTAGGTAGCAAAAACTTATAGTGAAACCAAGCAATGGCAATAATTCCGACATAGATAGTTACTGTAGAGAATAGAGGCAAATGCCAACCTAAATGTAAATAACTAAGGAGTAAAAATAAAACTAAAGCTAACTTACTTTTTTTATACTCATTGAGACGAGATTGTAGATAAATAATAGTAGTTAGAGTAATAAATGCGATCGCGATAGTCAGCCATTCTAAAAGATTAGTACCCAAATCAAACTGACTAATTGCCCAAAAATTAATAGGAACAAGTAAAATAGCAATGTTTTTTAAAGTTTGAGCAGTTAACTTTAAATTATCTTGTTTATAAGCCCAAAAACCACAAAACCAAAAGACTATAGTATAAATTAAAAGAATAAAATATTGCCCAAACTTAGGAAAATTATTCCATTGACTTGCAGCCAAAACTCCAGAAGAAACAATAACTAAAAATATACCAAGAAATAATAACCAACGAATACTTAACTCATCTAAAAAGCTATACCATAGTTGAGTGATAATATTAGGTTTTGTTGTAGTATTTACTAAATTTTCAGATGGTATTTCAGTAATAGCTGATTGAATATTAGAATTGTCTTCTACTACTTTTACTTCAGGTAAAGCACAACTTAAACTTTGGCGACATATTTTTTTTACTTGCGCCTCACTAATTAAATTTAACTCCAACCATCGATCCAAACCCTGTAATAATTCAGTTTGATTAGGTTTAACATGAACTTCTATTGTCAACCAAGAATTATCCTGAGAAAAGCTCTGGGGTTTTTCATTGAAAGACATAGGCAAATTACAAAATTAACTTACGCCTTATTTATAACGGGTCTTAATCAAATATGGAGATATCGTAAGGTCAATTTCCCTTTGCTCTAGTTAGTAGTTAGCAGTTTAGAGTTGTAATCATAACGTTTATTTACAATGAACCTTTCTAGGACGACCGCCTTTCTTACCATTGACTCTTGAGGCTACTTTTTTTTCTCAGAAGTAGATGAGCCTCCTTTAACTGCTATTTCTCTCATCCAAACATTGCTACTAAAAATACCTAGCAACAAACCTTGGATACTCAGATCTATATCAGGTTCATCCCATCTTAATCCTTTACCTGATGGGGTTAATTCTACTGTAGCTAATATCTCAGGTGATAGTTGTGAAATTGCTTCTACTGATTGGGCTAAAAAAGAAAATGTTGCACCATTATTAAAATGAAGAGAAATTCTTCCATCCTTAAATATTACTTTATTAGCTCTAGGTTCTACTGCATCAATCTTTGGTTGACGGTCAATTGCTGCATTAATTTGAGCCTCAATTTGTTGGTCGGTTAGCTGTGTCATAGTATTATGCTCCGTGTATTTTGTTCCATGCCTTAATTAACTTCTCTTGATTATCGGCAACTATTCTGATTGCCTTGGCTACTTCGGATCGCTTCATATCGTAAAACTCTCTTAGCTCAGGTAGTCCGTCTTTTCCCACAAGATCGATCACGCATTCACCATTGTTCTTAAACACATGAACATGGCGAGGTAAATGATCATTTGACCATATCCGCACCACATACCCATTGATTCTCAGTACAGTAGCCATGATTGGATTTTAACCTAACTGCTTGGGTTTTCTCAAAACTATTAATATTCTTGATCTTGTTTACAGGTTGTTTCTTCAATCTCCCAATTACCTACTTCCCTTGTGAGATTTAATTATGTGAGTAATAATAGGAGCGTCTGAAAGTATCTCCTGTTGCCGTTTCCAGGCAACTTATTTAGTTTCTTTGCAATCCAGTCTGGATTTATGGCTAATCAATTCCAAGAT
>JASJDF010000404.1 GCA_030065715.1 Xenococcaceae cyanobacterium MO_188.B19
AGGGGGATAAAACTGGCTATTTAGTCGAATATGCTGCCACTAAATCAATTTTTGAGAACCCTCAAGAGCAAGCAACCAAAGACTACGTTAGCGGACGTTTTAGTTGACCAAGTAATTATTAATTTAGGCTATAAAATATGTTAAAACCAGTTGAAACCATTAAAATTCTGCAAAGCAATTCCCACCACATTAAGTCTTTTGCTACTGGAGAAGTGATTTTTCAACAAGGAACAAAGGGAGATTTAATCTATGGCATTATTGAGGGGGAAGTGGAGATGTTAGTCAACGACAAAGTAGTAGAAACCATTAAGCAAGGCGATGTCTTTGGTCAAGGAGCCTTACTTCATTCCGACCATCTGAGGACATCCACTGCTAGAGCCAAAACTGACTGTCAAATTGCCTGTTTAGACCAACAACATTTTCTCTTTGCGGTACAAGAGACTCCCATGTTTGCTTTAGAAGTAATGAGGAGTTATTCAGATCGGTTACGTAGTTTAAAACTTTTAATTTAGCTGCTCTAATTGTAGCTACACTAAAGGTGGAAAGCTAAGGAATAAGTTTTGAGAGAAGAATCCCACGTTTTTAGCGAAGCGGAAACATGGTAGTGTCAATTCTGAGATATTTGAAACCCCAAAATGATCAAACATTTTCTTAATTTTGTGCAAAGCTTTTCTGGTGAGATGCTTGTTCACACTTTAGTTGTAAGTGGTATGGTTATTAATTCTTCCTTAGCAAAAGCAGAACCTTCCTTATCCGTTGTTTATCCCCCTTCAGAACATGAAACTACAGCTGAGAAAATCTTTTTTATTGGTACAGCATCCCCTTCAGGAGAAGTATTGATTAATGGAGAAAAAATTAATAGGAGTCCTCAAGGTTATTTTGCACCTAGTTTTCCTTTAGCCATTGGGGAAAATAGTTTTACTTTGCGTCATCAAGAAGAAGAGTTAGAAATCACTGTTACGAGAATCGATACTACAGCCCAGATACCAGAAGGAGCTAATTTTGCGGAAAATTCCCTAACTCCTAAGGTGAATATTGCCAGATTACTAGGAGAATTAATTTGCTTTAGTGCTGTTGCTGCTCCCGATGCTAGAGTCAATGTGAGGTTAGGTAGAGAAAGAATTAACTTATTTCCAGAAACTTCAGTAGTAGCCTTACCTCCTAATTCTGCGGTACTAACCTCAGAAAATCAACCCAAAACAATTACATCTACCAGTAAATATCAAGGATGTAAAAGCTTTACGGTAACAGGAAATTTAGGTAAACCTGAATTTGAAGTTAGTTTGAAAGGAAAAAGGGAAACTCAAGAAGGGATGGGAGAAATTGAAATACTATCCCCTAATGATTTAGAAGTTATTGAAGTTATAGCAGATGCAGGAGTAGCCAGAACTGGTGCTTCGACTAATTATTCCCGTTTGACTCCTCTACCAAAGGGAACTAGAGCTACAGTAACAGGTAAACAAGGGGAATGGTTGCGTTTAGATTATGGTGGATGGATTAAAGAGTCGGAAACTCAAGTTATTACTGATAGTATCCCGCCAAAATCTCTAATTCGCAGTATTACTTCTCGCCAATTATCAGACAGTACAGAAATTATTTTCCCTCTACAAGTTCCTGTACCGATCGCGATCCACCAAGGGGATGATACTATTACTCTTACCCTTCATAACACTACAGCCCAGACTGATACGATTAAGCTAAATAACGATCGCGTAATTAAAAGATTAGATTGGGAACAAGTAACACCTACCAAAATAGCCTACACTTTTCATCTCAAAACTCAACAGCAGTGGGGTTATGATGTGCGCTATAAAGGTACGAGTCTAATTTTATCTCTGCGCCATCCTCCCAAATTAAGTATTAGAAAAAATCAACCTTTGCAGGGCATCAAAATTTTACTGGATCCTGGACATGGAGGTAATGAATCTGGGGCAAAAGGCGGTAGTGGTTATCCCGAAAAAGCAATTAATCTCTTAATTTCCCAATTGCTAAAACAGAAGTTAACTGATTTGGGTGCAACGGTTTATTTAACTAGAGAAACGGATATAGATGTCTCTTTACAAGATAGGGTTGAAGCGATTCAAGAACTAAAACCCCATATGGCTTTATCGATTCACTATAATGCTTTACCCGATAGTGGAGATGCGGAAAAAACTCAAGGAATTAGTACTTTTTGGTATCATCCCCAAGCTCATAATTTAGCTGTATTTTTGCACAATTATTTAACAGCAAAACTAGACCGCCCTTCCTATGGAGTATTCTGGAATAATCTGGCTTTAACCCGTCCCAATTATGCTCCTACGGTACTTTTAGAACTGGGTTTTATGATTAATCCTTGGGAAATAGAATGGATTACGGATAGTCGAGAACAGGAGAAGCTGAGTAATGCGATCACACAAGCTATTATTGCTTGGTTTAATGTCAGTTCGATGAAAATGTAAATTTTGTTATAGCTTAAGGGATTAGATTTTGTTTAACCTGTTATTAATACCTAATCCCTAAAACCTAATTTTAGAAATAAAAATATGAGCAATTAAGTATTATTAATTATGCTGTAAATATAACAACAAATAGCACCGCTCACTCACTACATAGCCCATACTTCCTTCATCTTCATAAGTAATACTTGGAATTGGTAAAGTAACTTGATTAACGAAGCGACTTACCATTTTATCCCTAGTTAACCATCTACAGAAAGCAGACTAATTCGCTTTGAACGGTGCTATTTGACGATAGACAGAATATAGATTGAAACAGCTTTTTAACCTCTTGATTTTTTAACTTTTACTTGGCTGTTTTATCTGCCACGAAAGTTATTTAAACTTTCAATTATTAATATAGTCAATTATTATTTGCAGGTCTAGTAATTGAAATCAAAGTTCATACTATTAGTAGTGAATACTAATATTTATATTAACTATAATGAACTAAGATACCAATTTCTCCGTCTATACTATTGGGATAAAAGACATAATTGTCCTCAATATCCTCAATACTTCATCCCTTTAGCATTCCGCCTTCTTTAGAGTTACAAAGTATGAAGAAAAGTTTACAAAACTGGTTGATTATATTTTTATCTACTGCTGTGTTTTGGTTAGGGTTATTGCCTTATCCCCACGCTATTGGTGCAGAAAACCCAGACAAAGTACTACATTATATTTCTCGTTTGAGCTTTGGTGTTAAACCAGGACAACTTCAAGAAGTTCAAAACAGTGGGATTGAAAATTATCTTCAAGCACAGCTTAACCCAGAATCCATAACAGAGTCTCCTATTTTGCAACAGCGTTTGGGGCAATTAGATAGCTTAAAGAAGACTCCTCTAGATTTACTGAAATTTTTTCAAAAATATGATTTTAACCGTCAATCCAATAATGGTAGAAACTTATCAGAGGCGGAAAAACAAGAATTAAGAAGAAAAAGAGGTAAATTTCGTTTCACTGTTGGAGAACAAGCCCAAAAAGCCCATTTATTGCAGAGTCTCTTATCAGAACGTCAGTTACAAGAAGTAATGGTTGACTTTTGGTTTAATCATTTTAATGTTGTTTTTAATAAAAAGGTTATTCCCTTCTGGATTGCGGATTATGAAAATGATATCCGAACCCAGGCTTTAGGAAATTTTCGAGATTTGCTTGGTGTCACAGCCCATCATCCAGCAATGCTAGTCTATTTAGATAACGATTTGAACGTCGCTCCCAATAAAAAACGCAAAGGAGTGCTTAAAGGAATTAACGAAAACTATGCTAGAGAGCTTATGGAATTACATACTCTTGGTGTTGATGGAGGCTATACCCAACAAGATGTAATTACTCTAGCTAAAATTTTGACAGGATGGGGAGTAGATCGAAAAGGTGGTTTGGGAGATGAAAATAATTTTAGGTTTTTTCGTCAACGCCATGACTATTCCGATAAGGTTTTTCTAGGTCAAACGATTCCAGGGACTGGAATCGAGGAAGGAGAAAAAGCTCTAGATATCCTAGCTAGTCATCCCGAAACTGCTAAGTTTATTAGTTATAAATTGGCACAATATTTTGTAGCAGATGAACCACCAGCTAGTTTGGTTAATCGTCTAGCTAGTAAATTTCAGAGTACTAATGGAAATATCAAGACTGTATTAGATACTTTATTCCATTCTCCAGAATTCAATGACCCTAAATATTATGAAACTAAGTTTACCAATCCTTATCAGTATCTAGTTGCTACTTTGCGAGCTAGTAATATTAAAAACCCTAACTTTAAGAGATTAAAAGGCATGTTAGCTCAGTTATCAATGCCAATCTATGGTTGTGCTACTCCAGACGGTTATCAGAATACTCAGGAAGCCTGGTTGAATCCTGAAGGAATGTTAAAACGAGTTAGTTTTGCTAATGCGATCGCATTTGGGGCATTGATTGATAAAAAACCAGTTAATGCTAGACAACTTCGCGCAACTTTAGGTAATCAATTTTCCCCTAATACGAAAAACGCGATCGCGAAAAGCCCAGCTCGTCTTCACTCTAGTCTGATTTTAGGAAGTCCTGAAATGATGAAACGGTAATCATTTAACATTCAACATTTAACATTTAACATTTAACCAATTATGAAAAGAAGAAAATTATTACAAACTATAGCTTTAGCTAGTGGCTCTATGTTGCTTCCTGTGGGTTGTAACAGTTGGGTAGCTAAAGAAGTTTCAGGGGTTAATAACCGCAAACGTCTAATTACCATATTTCTGCGGGGTGCAATAGATGGGTTAAATGTAGTTGTTCCCCATCAAGATTCAGATTACTACGAAGCCAGACCTACTATTGCTGTTCCTTACCCTGGAGAAAAGGGAGGCGTGATCGATTTAGATGGCTTTTTTGGCTTGCATCCTGGATTAAAAGATATTTTACCTTTATGGAAACAGAAAAGTCTGGCTTTTATTTATAATTCTGGTTCTCCCAATGGAACTCGTTCTCATTTTGATGCTCAAGATTATATGGAAAGTGGAACACCAGGGGTTAAAAGCACTGCTAATGGTTGGATGAATCGACTTTTGGTCAGACTTCCTAAAGACAGACCAACTCAAGCGATTAATGTGGGTAATACTACTCCCAAAATTTTACAAGGTAAGATGCCTGTAGCTAATCTTACTCCTGGTAAGAATTCTACTCGTCCCATATCGATAGATAGACCCCAAGTAAGTGCTGCTTTTGACCTAATGTATGGAGGAAAAGACAGTTTAAGTCAAGCTTATCAAGAAGGGACTAAAGCTAGGGGAATCATCCTAGAAGAATTAAATCAAGAAATGATGTCAGCCAATGGTAATGCTGGTTCAGTTAATAAATTTGTGGATGATGCGGGGGAAGTGGCTCAATTGAT
>JASJDF010000405.1 GCA_030065715.1 Xenococcaceae cyanobacterium MO_188.B19
TGAATCTTCAACTACTATTGAGGGGTTTACACCGATTCCAGATATGTCTTCTTTATTTCAAAAACTTAAGGCGATCGCAAATACTGACTAATTTCTTAAACTAACTATACATAAATTATGAAGGGTTTTTTGGCAATTCCTTAGCAACTTCTCAGGAAAATTTCATCTGTGTTGCTTTAAATGAATATATTCTGGAAAAGATTAAATCAGATTACGATAAGTTGAACCAATAGCTAATAACTGATTTAGCCAGCATAATTGTAAAAAACCAGTACGTAAAAGGATTAGGTATTCGTGACTGATACTGTTACTTCTCGCCAACAAACATCTCAATCTGCATCAGAAATTGCTTATAATATCGAGTCTGAAGTTAAGATTCGTTATCAAGAAGGTGCCAGACAGCAACAGCCTAGTTTATGTTGTCCCACAGAATATGAAGGAAATTATCTTCAGATATTACCTGAAGAAATTGTTGCCAAAGATTATGGTTGTGGCGATCCTACTCGTTATGTAAATGAGGGTGAAACAGTCGTTGATTTAGGCTCTGGTGCAGGAAAAAACTGTTATATATTAGCCCAAAAAGTGGGGGCAGCAGGGAAAATTATCGGAGTTGATTTTAACGATGAAATGTTATCTTTGGCCCGAAAATATCAAGAAGAGATTGCTGCTAAACTTGGCTACTATAATACTGAATTTGTCAAAGGTAAGATTCAGGATTTAAAACTACCTTTGGATAAATTGCAAGCTTGGTTAGATCAGAATCCGATTTATTCTCTTGATGATGTGGCAGAATATGAATTAGAATGCGATCGCTTACGTCAAGCAGAAACTTTAATTGCTGATAATAGTGTAGATGTAGTTATTTCTAACTGTGTCTTAAACTTAGTACATCCTCAAGATAAAGAACAATTATTTAAAGAAATTTATCGAGTTTTAAAACGGGGTGGTAGAGCAGTTATTTCCGACATTGTATGTGATGAAGACCCCACAGAAAAAATCTTAAACGATCCTGAATTGTGGAGTGGTTGTATTGCTGGTGCATTCCGCGAAGATAACTTTTTAAAGATGTTTGAAGCAGCAGGATTTTATGGTATTGAAATCCTCAAAAGAGAAGAAACTCCTTGGCAAGTTATTGATGGTGTAGAATTCCGCTCGGTAACTATTAGGGCTTATAAAGGAAAAGAAGGAGAATGTTTAGAAAGAAAACAAGCAGTAGTTTATAAGGGTCCCTGGAAACAAGTACAAGATGATGATGGACATATCTATTGTCGTGGGGAAAGAATGGCAGTTTGTGACAAGACTTATCACATATTAACTGATGCTAATAGTCCTTACCAAAAAGATATGATTGCCATTGCTCCTTATGAGAATATTCCTTTAGAAGAAGCTGAAATTTTTAACTGTAAAAATAAAGCAATTCGTCATCCCAAAGAAACAAAAGGTTCAGAATACAACCTAACTAATACTAGTAATGATGATTGTTGCCCTTCTGGGGAATGCTGTTAACATTTAACATTTATCATTTATCATTCACGCCCGATAAATGTTTATGTTTCTTAATTGAACTATCGAGAGGGGAAAGATGCTATTTGCGATCGCTATATTTTGTGCCACAGTTTTTTTAGCTTATGCTAATGGTGCAAACGATAATTTTAAAGGTGTTGCAACCTTATTTGGTAGTGAAACAACCAATTATAAAATTGCAATTTGGTGGGCAACTCTTAGCACGTTTGCTGGTTCTATAGCTTCAGTTTTTTTTGCTAGTACTCTGATTAAACATTTTTCTGGTAAAGGCTTAGTCCCAGAGGCGATCGCGAATACATCTGAGTTTCATTTAGCCGTGGCTTTAGGAGCAGGATTAACCGTGATTTTAGCTACTATTACGGGCTTTCCTATATCTACTACCCATGGTCTAACAGGGGCATTAACTGGGGCAGGATTGATGGCAATTGGTCAGCAATTAAACTTTTCAGCTTTAGGAAAAGCTTTTTTTATCCCTTTATTAGCAAGTCCTCTAATTGCCATAATGTTGGCAGCTATTACTTATGGATTACTGCGCTACTTTCGTTTAGCTTTCGGTATAGATAAAGCTTGGTGTGTATGTGCTGGAAATAAACAAGAATTAGTTCCAGTAGTATCAGGAAATACCTCTAGTTTATTACTAAAAACAGTAACTCCTGACATAGCAATAAACACTAGCGAAAAATGTCAGCAGCGTTATGTAGGAAAATTTTGGGGAATTGAGAGTCAACAAATAGTAGATATTTGTCATTTTATCAGTGCAGGAGTTGTTAGTTTTGCCAGAGGCTTAAATGATACACCCAAAATTGTAGCTTTGCTTTTAACCGTAACTGCTTTCTCTATAAAAGGTGGTATGTTAGCCGTAGGATTAGGAATGGCAGTTGGTGGTTTACTAAATGCTAAAAAAGTTGCTCATACTGTTAGTAAAAAAATTACTACTTTAAATGCAGGAAAAGGTTTAGCAGCTAATTTTGTCACAGGTATTTTAGTAATATTTGCCAGTAGAATTGGTGTTCCTGTTTCTACTACTCATGTTTCTGTAGGTTCAATATTTGGTGTAGGAGTTATTTCTAAAACTGCCCATATTAATATTTTCTCCCAAGTTCTTGCTTCTTGGGTATTAACTTTACCCATAGCAGCAATTATTAGTGGGTTGATTTATTTTGTTCTTTAACTAAATATCATTAAACATTTATACGGTTAAACCGCACCGAGGTCATTTATCATTAAACATTGGAGAAATGAGCTATAGTGTACAATTTTCCTTTCTACTCAAATAGAGACAAATCATTTTTGTGATTAAAATCAAGTAAATCAAAGGTCAAATCTATGGTAACTAAAATAGAAAGTAAAACCAACAATTTTGTTTCTTTCAAGAACAAGATTAGTTCCCCTCTAAGTAAAAATAAAATCACTGTTTTACAAATTAACTTGGGCAGAAAATGTAACCTAGCTTGTACCCATTGTCATGTGGAAGCTAGTCCCAAACGCACTGAAGAATTATCTCCTGAAGTATGCAACCAAATTATTGCTTTAATCCATAACTTTCCGCAAATTGAAACAGTAGATTTAACTGGTGGTGCGCCAGAAATGAACTATGGTTTTAAAGCCATTGTAGAAGCAGCAAGACAACATAATAAAGAAGTAATAGTCCGTTCTAACTTAACCATATTTTTTGAACCCGGTTACGAAGATTTACCAGAATATTTTGCCCAACATCAACTAAGAGTAGTTGCTTCTCTTCCTTGCTATTTAGAATCTAATGTTGATCAGCAAAGGGGTGCTGGCGTTTATAATAAATCTATTTTGGCTATCCAGAAACTAAATCAGTTAGGCTATGGTAAAAATCCTAATTTGATTCTCGACCTAGTTTATAATCCTCCTTTACCTACTAACACTAATTTTTCCCTAACTCCTAATCAACAAAAACTCGAACAAGATTATAAATCTTATTTACTAGAACAATTTGATATCCAGTTTAATAACTTATTTACTATTACTAATATTCCCATCGGTCGTACTAAGCAATTTTTACAAAGACAGGATATTCATGATGATTATCTTAAATTTTTAGCTGCTAATTGCAATTTAGCAACCTTAGAACATCTAATGTGTCTTAATGAATTGTCTATTGATTATTTAGGTAATGTCTATGACTGCGACTTTAATCAGATGGAAGGAATTACAGCTACTAATAGCCAGGGTGAAAAACTGACAGTTAAGCATATTTTAGAAGTTAATAACCTAGATATCATTACAGACATTAAAACAGCTAATTATTGCTATGGTTGCACCGCTGGTAATGGTTCTAGTTGTGGTGGCTCTTTAATGAGTAATGAGTCCTAAAGGATACCGCTCTGCATATAATGAGTAATGAGTAATAAGTAATAAGTAATAAGTAATTGCTCGATAACTAACTACTACGAACTATTCATAAAATGAAGTGAAACTAAAATCAACTTATCACGGCAAAAAATATAGTCATAGATATAAAAAAAATCATCAAAAAAAATATGATATAGTTCGTCTTATCATAATTGCAGTTATAGCTTCATTATTACTTTTGTTAATCTTTAGTCCTTTAAATGTCTTATTTGACAAGATGTTTTTAGTAGAATATTTACGAGAAAATCAGTGTTGTGTAATTATTCCTTTTATTATTACTTATATTATTCTGACAATTCTTGGTATTCCTGGTACTTTATTAACTCTAGCTGGAGGAATTGTATTCGGTATTTGGTGGGGGACTTTGTGGTCAGTAATCGGTGCTACTTTGGGAGCATTGGGAGCTTTTTGGACTGCTCGCTATTTATTAAGAGATTATATTAAACGTAAATTTGGCAGACATAAAGCTTTAAATAAATTTAATCAAGCCGTAAAAAATAAACCCACCACCTTTGTTTTGGCAGTACGTTTTGCTCCCATTTCACCTTTTAATGTGGTTAATTTTCTCTTTGGACTAACTCCAATTCATTGGTTTAATTACACTATTGCTACTTTTTTTGGTATTATTCCTGGTACTCTTGCTTATACTTGGTTGGGAACAAGTGGTGCAGAAGCTTTAGAAGGAGGCGATCGCATACCATTTTTCTTAGCATTAGGTTTATTAACTTTACTATCTCTGATTCCCCTATTTCAGAAAAAATATAATCGCGTCTAATCTCAACTCAGATGAAAAAGTTAATGACTAGTAACAAATGACCAATGACTAATAACTAATGACTACTATAAAAACCAAACCTGTTAAGAATCCTCTTCAACTTTCCTCAGTATTAACCATTCTGGGACTGACTATTACAGTGCTATTGATCCTAATTGCCCTATTTGCACCTACATTACAGGGCTGGGGGTGGTTACAAGACCCCACAGAGTCCTTAAGTAACCCCATCCATCAACCCCCAGGATTAGACTATTGGTTTGGCACAACCCGCCAAGGTTATGATGTTTTTTCCCGTACTTTGTTTGGCACCCAATCAGCCTTAAAAGTAGTTGTTTTAGCTACCACTATCAGTTTAATTCTTGGTGTTCCCTTGGGGTTAGTTAGCGGTTACTTAGGGGGAAAGATGGACAAAGTATTACTGTTTCTGATGGACACAATTTATACTTTGCCAGGATTGCTACTATCAGTCACTTTAGCTTTTGTTGTAGGAAAAGGAGTAGTTAATGCTGCGATCGCAATTAGTATAGCCTATATTCCCCAATACTATCGGATTGTACGCAACCATACCGTCAGTGTCAAAACAGAATTATTTATCGAAGCAGCCCAAGCTATGGGAGCATCTACTAATAGAGTTTTATCTCGTTACCT
>JASJDF010000406.1 GCA_030065715.1 Xenococcaceae cyanobacterium MO_188.B19
ACATAGGAAAAAATTTATCATGACTATCTCACTCAATAACTCTTTAGTTAACTATTTAAAAATCCTCAGACCTAAAATTTCTGATCAACTAATTGCTCCTAAGTATTGGCGTAATATCGAAGCAGTAGCTCAAGTTTTACCCAGTACTATTACCACTTTTTTTGGCTTTGAATCTCGCCTAGGTAGTTCAGAAGCTCATGCCGATTTTTTGCTTTGTGCTGATGCTCAAGAAATGGGTCGTAAAATACTAGCAGATCAAAACTATCCTATTACATTAGCTCCCTATCTTTATGGTCATTCAGTATGGAAACAAATTCGTAATTTTGGCGAGCAATGGAATAACCCCAGTTCCCCATTATACGAACAAGTAAATAATATGTGGTTGGAGTTTGATATTGAAGAATCTTCTCCGAATATTCCTATTCCTAGTTGTTTCTTTGGACCCAAACCAATCTATGCTCACTCAGATGCTCAATGGACTATTGATACAGCCTTAAACTTACTACAAAATCAAGAAATTTCTGGGGTAATTAAAACTAAAATTTTAAATTGTATTAATTCATTACCAGCTGAAGCTTATGTATTTCAAATAGGGGTAATGCTTGCCAGAAAATCCGAGGTAGTAAGACTTTGTATTCGCAATATTGCGCCAGAAGACATCTTAAATTATTTGTCTGCAATCAATTGGAATGGTTCTGTTGAAGCTTTGCAAGAAAAATTAGCAAAAATTTCAACTTATGCCGAAAGAATTGATTTAGATATTGATGTAGGAGAGTCTGTTTTACCTAAAATTGGTTTGGAGTGCTATTTAAGCATGCAACCTAAATTTGAACCCAAATGGCAACTTTTCTTAGATTATTTAGTTGCAACTGGTTTCTGTTTGAAGGAAAAACGAGATAGTTTATTAGCTTATCCTGGCTATATTGGTCAAAGACAAAATCCAGCCTATTGGTCAGACGATTTAAGAAAAATATCTTCTTTTCTTGGTTCGGGATATGAGACAGTGTTTTTTAAAGGATTACATCACATCAAATTAACCTACAAAGAATCTAAATTCTTAGAAGCCAAGGCTTATCTTTATGTTAGTCAAAGTTTGCTTACTCCAGATGTACTGAGTCAGTATCGAAAATGGCAAAATTCTGAACAACTAGTTAAATCTTAAATAATTAAGAGTTGCTGAAAAAGTCTCTGGTTAAGTAAGGGAATAGGGAATAGGCAACAACTAACAACTAATCACTAACTATCTTCATCTAGTAAATAATTTGAGAGAAATAAATGTTAGTATCTGAAATTTTAACGAAATTAACCGCATCCTTAGAATGGATGGTCTTGTTTAACTTAAAAACAATTCGTCAGATAACAAATGATTCGACGATAAGAGCTATGTACCATTTACCAGCAACATTAGATTTAGCTGGTTACAGTCATGTAGTTTTAAGTAGTGAAGGAAGATTTTTAGCTTCTGAAACAGAGTCGAAATTAATAGAGCCAGTGTCTGGTCAAAGCTGGACTAAACAACAGCATGAACTTTCTTTAGCACAGAGGTTTGAGGCTCGCCTAGCACTATTTGATGAAGACGAAGCTGATTGTTTGGGGTTGGGTGAAATGTCTCCTTTTCCCCCCGTACTATTACATCTTAAAATCCAATCTGGGGTAGGACAGGCTCAAGCCATTTTTGAGAGTGAACCTTCTGGAGTAGATTATGAATTACTCAGAGCAGTAGGGGTTACTTTTTTAGGGGGTGAAGCTAAAGATAATTATTATCTTGCTAGATTCCAAAATCGCTTACCCATTCACATCCATGCAGGAATCTTATCTCACTTCAGTCGTACAGCCCATTGTAATATTTTCTTTTTGCGTCATGGCAATATTGATGCTCCCCTCAAAGATGGCTTGCTTCAAGCAGGCGAAAAGAGAATTAATTGGGGTAAAAATCGCAGCTTTAAGGCTTTAGCGAAATTAGCCCAAACAGCTTGTGAGCAAACCCTAGCAATGACTTGTCAACCACCAGCACCAGAGGAATCTTTTGCTTACGGAGATTTAGTTCCTTTAGGTTTTGTGTTAAAGGGCTTAAATCTGGCAAAAACAGCAGTTTCAGAAGTTGAGATTCAAAACTTAGTTGGAGAAGCAAGTCAAAACTTAAATCAACATTTACTAGAGCGTCGCCAAGAAAATCTCTGGGCATTTCATACCAAGCGGTTAATTACTGCTACAGATTCCGCTTTAGTCTTACAAGGATTAAATCAACCCCAATCATTAGAAGCTTTAGAGCTTTTTGCTGATGAACAAGGGGGTTATTATCCTCAATTATGGTCAACCGAGCAGCAGCCCAACAAAATGTTATTTGATGATAGTTGCGCTCATTGGTGTCAGACTGACTATGGTACTACTTGTTTAATTACAGCTTTAAGAAAAGAAGCAGGATTAACCAGCAAAACTCCAATCGAATATCTAGCTGAGGGAATGGCAACTCGCAGTGGGTTGTATTTTGCCAATCCTTATTTAGTAGATTGGTTTTTAGCTCGTGCCATAGCAAAAGATGAATCTGCCGTTTCCCTAAGAGCAGAGCTACTGGGAGAAATTCTGGCTAGTAGAAATGAAGACTATTCCTTCGGACTGTATGACCAAGCACTATCCACAGCTTTAGCAATTTTGTCTATGGTGGAGCTTGGCTACAGAGGTCAAGCAATGAGAGCAGCCCAGCTAAGATTACTAGAATTCATGGGTAAAGATGGCTTAATGCCTCAAGCTACGCCTTTTTATTCTAGTTTAAGCCTTGATGGGGAATATTCTGAGCAAGAGATTTTAGGGCTACTGATGAACCAAGCCTTTCATCAACCTACTACTAAAGCAAAACAAATCAGAAAAGTTGCAGGGGAATACCACAGTATCTCTCTCTATCAAGATACTCACAATTTAATAACTACAGCTATAGCAGCTCTAGCTCTTGCAGAACTCTATTCTCCAAACACATCGCAGCAGATACCAGACGCAATAATTCATCCTCGTTATCAATGTCCTAATCATTGTGAATATATCGCTAAATTTGCCCTATCTCCCTATTTAGTAAAACAAGTGCAATTAAGTTATTAGTCATTGGTCATTGGTCATTGGTCATTGGTCATTGGTTATGCCTTGTCAAAAATTAAAATTTAAGGAGATTTTAGACAATGAGAAATATTGTGATTTGTGGTAAAAATATTAAAAGTTCATTTTTGAGTCGAAATTTTGTTGATGCTATAGAAATAGAAGGAATTCCTGTTTACTGCGGATTAATTAAGACTCAGGATATTGAATTTGATAATAATAAACCAGAAAATGAATTTCAAGTTTTAATTAAAAAAATTGCTTTTTCTTGTAATTATCGAGATAAGAATTTTATTTTGAAAATGGCTCAAGCAGTTAATACTAAACCAGAAGTTCAATCTCGTTTTATTCCTGTTGGTTCTGAGTTTGTAGGAGAAGTAGTCGATATTGGCTATGGAGTCACTAATTTTAAAATTGGGGATAAAGTAATTGGTAATAATAAATATCCCAACTCTGGTGCAGAAGGAGTTTTAGGGGGAATTCCGACTAATAGAGCTTCACAAGAATATCAAATATTTCATGAAGTTAAATTAATTAAAATTCCTCCTGAAATGCCTAATGAAGTTGCTGCTGCATTTAGTATTGGCGGTCAAACTGCTTATAGTATGCTTCGTAAATTGGGTATAACTAAAGACTCAAATGTTTTAGTTACAGCAGCAAGATCGAATACTTCCTTGTTTGTAATTAATGCACTGCAAAAATATCAAGCTAATGTCTATGTAATGACAACTTCTACTGATTTTGACTACAATTTATTCCAGATGGGGGTTAAGAAAATAATTCGGATCAATCGAAATTGTGAAAATTTTATCGACGAAGATACAGCAGAAAAAATTACTCGTGAAGTTAATAAGTTTAATTTTATAATTGATCCTTTTTTTGATTTACATCTGGAAAAATTAGTATCCATATTAGCAATAGGAGGTAAATATATTACCTGTGGCTTATACAATCAGTATTTAGATCTTCTTAATCAAGAGAATCATAAATTTGAGTTGGATGGTTCTCATATATTAACCAGTGCAATTATAGGCAACTTTCAGATTATTGGTAACTGCATTGGCGAAACTGAAGATTTAGAAGCTGCTATTCAAGATTATCAATCTGGAGCGTTAAAAGTTGTGATTGATTCAGTATTTAGTGGCAAGCAAATAGGCGATTTTTTTGATAGAACTTATAACTCTAAAGAACGCTTTGGCAAAGTTATTTATCAATACAACTAATAACCAATGACCAATGACCAATGACCAATGACAAAAAACCTTGATTTCAATAATTTCCAGCAAATCCTAAATAAGAACAACATAAGAGGTAAAACAATGAAAATTCAAATGATTGGTCATGCTTCCCTTTTTATAGAAACAGCAGACTGTAAAATTTTAATGGATCCTGTTTTATCAGACCCTTTTTGTGAAGGACTAAATGAATCTTGTCCCAAGCGAGAAGTAATAATTGATAAAATACCCGAATTTGATTTTATGGTGATATCCCATCGCCATTTAGATCACTTCGATCTTCGATCTTTAATTAATTTACCTAGAAATGTTGATGTTTTAATTCCTCAAGATAAGTTAATTGAAGATTCTCTTAGAAGCTTAGGTTATACCCGCATTTATCCTTTAAAAGATTTTGAGATAGTCAGAATTGGCTCAACCACCATGATGACAACTCGCTCTGAGATGCGCGTACCTGAGTATGGCATGATTTTTGCTGATGAATCTGGGGTTTTTTGGAATGCTGTGGATACTCTATTTTCCCCACAGACTATTCAATACGTAAAAAAACAATATCCTCAAATTGACTTCTTGTTAACCCCTTGGCAAGTGGGGATGGAGGTAGTGTATCAGTGCAACCAGAGTCTATCTTTTCCAGTAGAATCCTATAGCTATATTTTACATCTGATTAATTTAATTCAGCCTAACGCGATCGCAGCAGGAGCGCAAGGATTTAAGTATATTAATGAATCTGCTTGGCAAAATCAGATAGTATTCCCTTTAACTAGAGAAAGATTTGAACAAGATTTAACTCAAGTATTACCTGAGATAACTGATCATATTTTTACCCTTGATCCTGGAGATATCTTAAATATTGACAGAGGAAAGTGTCATCTTCAAACTGGTGCTTGTGAATTTGCCCAAATGCTCTTTGATGACCGTGATTGTTTAGATTTTTCCCCTGTAACAATTGGCAATCCGTTAAAAGATGCTAATCCAGAAAACTACGATATAAATATTGTTA
>JASJDF010000407.1 GCA_030065715.1 Xenococcaceae cyanobacterium MO_188.B19
GCTCTTAGGGACTTACAGGAAAATAATCATCCAGCCTTGGTTAGGTTAAGGGTTGGTAGCTACAGGGATCTACTGGGTGAAGGCTGGATGATTATTTCTTTGGATATCCCTTACTGCTAACAGAGTCCAGGCTGGTATTTTAATTTTTTGCTCCTTCCTTGGCTTTCGGATTGGTCAAGAAAGATGACATATTAAATTTGAATATATCTGAAAAGATGTTCATATGTTATGATATTAATATCTGAATGAAAATTCAGATATTAACTATTGTTGCTCTAGGAGAAAAATCATCATGACAGCTACAACTGTTACCCAAATGAAATGTGCTTGTCCCTCTTGCTTATGTATCGTTAATATAAGCGATGCTATTAGTAAAGAAGGTAAATATTACTGCTCTGATGCTTGTGCCAAAGGTCATTCAGAAGGCAGTGGATGTTCCCACCCTGGCTGTGGATGTCACGCTTAAACTGGCTTGGCTTGACACTAGTTAGAAAAATAAATGAATAAAAGTTATCTGTAAACGCTCTCCCTATCTAATAAATTAGATTCAGCAGAGCGTTCACTTTATTTCGTCTAGATGTTCTGCTACAGACTGGTAAAGTACTAAAACATGATTGTCTTGAAGGCTATAGAATACCTTGCGCCCTCTTTTTTGATAATTAACCAGACGTATTGTCCTTAAGGTACGTAATTGATGAGATACCGCAGATTCACTCATATCTAAGGAGGTGGCTAAGTCACTGACACATAGTTCCTGTTGCGCCAGCACTGAAAGAATACGCAAGCGATTGGGATCTCCTAGTAAACTAAAAAACTCTGCCATGCGCTGCGCTTTTGGCAGGCTAAGAATTTGCTTGGGTAACTCTTCCAAATGCCTATTCTCTATAGGATCAGAGGGATGACAAGTTAAATTATCTTGATTCTTTTGAGAGATGACGAGATTTTTTTTAAGTGGAGCGGAAGAACCCATTTGATTAATTGCTGAAGATACTTTCATATATTCATTATTATACCGCCCCATTTTTTGTGTCATCTTCGGTTCAGGTAATCGAAAACGATGTTGGTCTCTATTTTTTGATAACTCAATCGGTGGAATGGTATTTAGTTGCTAATTTTAAAGAAAATATTCCTTATGGGGAAAACAAAGAAATAAGGAAAGGAACCAAGCATTTTGCACCGATGTAGTTAAACAAGCGATAAATTCTTGATTTCCACTGCAAAAGCTTGATGATTATAGCGTTTAACGTTAAAGCGTTTGATGCTAGCATTGTCCAATGGGGTTTTAAAAATTACCTAATCGCCAAACTTGGTTTAACAATTGCTGGCACGATACGTTGACAAGCCATTTTCCCACCGCCAATATTTCTGGCAACAGGACCAATTCGTAGAGTAGCTAAACCACCCATGATAAAGAAGTTGGACTTGGGCAAACGTAAATGTTCGTCTAGTATGGGTAAACCGTTAACTATTTCTGTGGGATAAGTCTCCAGTACTTCTTGCAATAAAGGAAGAGAATTATGTCATTGCCCTTCGGGCAGAAGTCAGAAGTCAAAAGTTTGAGCAAATAGGAGATACTTAACAAGGAACTTCTGATAAAAATACGTAATTTCTTTGCCAATGACCGAAACAAAGTCATCTAATTTACTTCGTACTCCTTTATTCTCTCTGGAGCAAGAGCAAAAAGCTCGCTTTGTTCCTTTTTCTGGTTGGGAAATGCCAGTACAATTTACAGGACTTAAACAAGAACATCAAGCAGTACGCTCTAGGGTAGGAATGTTTGATATTTCCCATATGGGAAAATTTACCCTGGTGGGAAAAGATTTAGTTGCACAGTTACAAACTTTAGTGCCTTCTGATTTATCAAGATTACAACCGCAACAAGCTCAATATACTGTGTTGTTAAATCCCCAAGGGGGAATTATTGACGATATTATTTTTTATCGTCAGGAAGATACTACTACAGGAGAGCAACAAGGAATCTTAATTGTCAATGCGGGAACCACAGATAAGGATCGCAATTGGATATTAGAACATATTGATCCTGATTCTATTAAACTACAAGATATATCTCGCGATCACGTTTTAATTGCTCTTCAAGGAAAAGAATCTGTTCCTATCTTGCAATCTTTGGTAAAAGAAAATATTACCAATATTCCCCGCTTTGGACATCAGCAAGTTACCATAGCAGGCAATTCTGCTTTTATCGCTCGCACTGGTTACACAGGAGAAGATGGCTTTGAAATAATGCTAACTCCCGAAATGGGTGAGCAATTATGGCTATCTTTATTAGCTGCGGGAGTAACTCCCTGTGGCTTGGGTGCAAGAGATACCCTGCGTTTAGAAGCTGCTATGTGTCTTTATGGACAAGATATTGACGAGACTACCACACCCCTAGAAGCTGGTTTAGGTTGGTTGGTTCATCTCAATTCTAAGGGAGATTTTATTGGTCGTTCCGTATTAGAAGCACAAAAAACAGCAGGAGTTTCCCGTCGTCTTGTGGGATTACAAATGCAAGGAAGACATATTGCTCGTCATGACTATCCTGTAATCTCAGAAGGGAAAAATGTTGGTAAAATTACTAGTGGTACTCTGGCTCCGACTTTAGGTAAAGCGATCGCTCTTGCCTATGTACCAAAATCATTAAGTAAAGTTGGACAAGAATTAGAAGTAACAATTCGAGGGAAAAACTATCCTGCAACAGTAGTGAAAAAACCTTTCTATCGTAGTTCTAATCTTTAAAATCCCATTATCATTAATTTAACTTATAATCAAATCTAATTTATAAGCCCTGTACAGACACCCTATCCGTTAGGATGGTTACTAGGCTTCTGCTCGTTTAGCTAAATTTTTTAATCTTGTCATTTTATCATTTACTACTAAACCCAATACTACTTGTTGAGATTTGTCAATAAGCTCTTTAGTCCTCATCACACTTGAAAGACTAGTAACTCCCGTCTTTCCCACTAAAATCATCCCATCAGTAAACTTATTAATTGTGAGAGCATTGGGATACAAATTGATCGATGGTGTATCAAAAATAATTACATCGTATTTTTGTTTAATATAATTAACCAATTGTTTCATAGTTTCTGATTGTAATAACGATAAGCCATCTCCGAAAACAAAACCAGTGGTAATAACGTCTATATTTAAACTAGGAGACTGAACAATATTTTCCAGTTTCGCATTATTTTTTAGTAAGTCCGTTAAACCTAAATGATTAGGTAATTGCCATATTTCATGTTGCCTTGGTTCATAAAAATTAGTGTCAATTAATAGTACTTTTTTTCCTAACTGAGCAGTTGAAGCTGCAAAATTAGCTGCAAAAGTTGATTTTCCTTCTTGAGAATCCGCACTACTAATTGTAATTGTTTGAAGCTTTTTCTTAATCTTATTATGTTGTAGATTTTGATAAACTATTTTATAAGCTTCACTAGCTACGGAATAAGGAGCTTCTAGAACAGACCTTTCTGGTAAAGTAGGCTGAGAATTACTTATTTTAGCCAAACCAAATTTTTTCAAATTAGGAATTTTACCTAATAAATTCGTATTGCATAGTCGGCAAATACTCTCACTGGTTTTGAGAGAAGGATTTTTTCTATCTACAGTAAATGCTGTCCCAAAACCTAGGAGCAATCCTAATCCAATACCACTAACTACAATTATTTCTTTATTCCAAGAGCCAAAAGTATTTTTAATGATAATTGGCTCGGTTTGAATAGAAGTAACATTTCTTTGTTTACTGATAATTTCTAATTGATGCAACCTAATTAAGAGAGTTTTGTATTTATTTTCGGCTGCTTCACTTTTGCTTAATAAATCTTGATACTGTTGTTTACTAGCCAAATTAGATTGTTTATGGCTATTGTGATAAATTTTTTGGGAATTTTCCCAAGCTTCTATTTTACTGAGCCAAATTCTTTTATCTCCTTCATAATTAATCAGTTCCTCTGTCAATTCTAATAATTTTTTTTCTGGTTCTGTAGGATGTCTTGCTAATGTTATTTTATTTTTTTGAAGATTTGTGTGATCAAAATTATTAGTTTTTATATCTATAATTTCTTGACTTGCTTGGAAATTCCTATCTAGTAAACTTCGTTTGTCAGATACTAGAGGAGAATCACTTTCTGCTATTGGAGTCCTATCAATTCCTAACTGAAATCTTAAATTTTTAATTTTTTGATCGATTTGTTTAATTTGATTTTTAGCATCTGTGATTTGTTGCTCAATTTGGCTTAATTTAGCAAAATTATCAGTTGCATTAGGCTTTAAACTGCCTTGAGCAATTTTTTTTAAAAACTTGTTTAATTCTATTTTACTATCTCGTACTTCAACTTCAGCTGATGCTAATCGTTCAATTAACTTGTTTTTAATTGCAATCAAGTTTTCTTGATTGATTTTTAATTGATGTTTAACATAAGAGTCTATTAAAAAATCAACTACTGATTTAGATTGATTGATATTGTTGCTAGTATAGGCAATATTTAAAGTTTTATTTTCTAAGTCTTGAATAATAGTTAAATTTTCAATAAGTTGGTCATATTTGAGTAAATTTTGTTGAACATCATTGAGGTTTAATTCCTCAATAACTTGCTCTACAAGGGAGGCAGAGGTAAAAAAAAGTTTTCTTTCTTCTAAAGTATTCTTGGCTGAATTGAAACTAGTTTGAGTATTTAATAGGCTAGAAAAAGAAATAGTGTCCTCAGACTGTAACTTAATTTTTCCTATAGCTTCATAACTTCTTTCTACATCAATTGCTGCAATTATAGCTATAATAACTGTCAGCAAAAAACCGCCTATTGCTGGTCTTCGATGATACCGAAATATTAGCCAACATTCTTGCCAATTTCGATAAAAAGTTTTCTTAATTAACTTCATTATTTTAAAATCAATTTTTGGGCAAATGATTTCGCTTTAACTTTAATTTTTGCATATTTATTTGGTATTAGAATGAAGATTAAGTAAAGAATTGAGGAAACTACGGGGACAATTGGTACTATTTCTGGTTAGAGTACCTAAGTATTTAAAAAACTTATTAAAACTTAATAAAGATCAAAGGGATACCGCTCTCTGATAGACTTTTGACGGTGGAGGATGCTTTCGGTAAGAAAGCATATCCAATCACCGTCTTGACTTGAGTAGGCTTCGCCATACCAGGGATAAATATGCACTAGGGAGGAAAATCTTCGTGGAAAACACCCTCGGATTAGAAATTATTGAAGTAGTAGAACAAGCTGCGATCGCATCTGCCAAATGGATGGGTAAAGGCGAAAAAGATACTGCTGACCAAGTAGCAGTGGAAGCTATGCG
>JASJDF010000408.1 GCA_030065715.1 Xenococcaceae cyanobacterium MO_188.B19
GATTAGAACTATTAATATTGTTAAATATAAAATTAGACAGTTTAAAATTATTAATTGGAAAGTTATATATACTATTAATTGTTAAGTATTTTATGCTTAAATTGTCCAGAGAAAATTTTATACCCGATTTGTGAATTTTTTGGATTATTTTTGCCAGAACTTCATGATTATTATGAATGAACAATTCTGGGATTTCTAAAATCACATTTTTAGGTTCTAATTCTAAATTATTTAGGGATATCTTGAGTAGTTCACTAAAATTTGGTATTAATAATTGTGAATCTAGAATTTTAAGTCTAATTAAAATATCTTTTTCAATATCCTGTAACTTTTGATCCCAAATGATTCGCTCCTGCCATTTTATTAAATCTTGATTAGCTGTTTTTAATGTCCATTTTAATAAGTCATTAGCCAATTTATCTTCTTGGTAAATAGTTTTAACTATGTCTTGGGTAAGGATAAAATGGTTTGTTGATTTTTTTTGAGATAAAAATACTTCTACTTCTAGTATTTGATTGTTTTTTAAACATACTATAGGTTGATAGCATAATTCTATTTTTTTATTCTTAAATGCTGTTGTAAAAAGTTGCAAAATATTAGATATTTTAAGATTGTCTCGATCTGATATCTTATTCTGATAAATTATATTACTATTATTTTTAGCTTTATAAGCCAAGATTTTGGCTTTTTTAACTATTGAATCGACTGGTTCACTGTCATCATTAACAATTACAATACCATAATCAATTTTGACATCTATATCTTTTGATTGAATATATAATGGTGCATCGAATTTGTGTTGAATTTTTTGGGCTATTATTTCTGCTTTTTCAAAATTATTAAGTTGGTTGATAATTATGACAAATTCATTGTTGTCCAGGCGAGCGACAAAACTATAATCAGTATTATACTCATTTAGTTGATTTGCAATCGCGATCGCAATAGCATTTTCTAACTCTAAATACAAGCTACTATTAATTAATTCAGGACAATAACAATTAAATAAAAATAGAGTAAAGTAAGAATTAGCCTGTATTTTAGTTAAGGCAACAGCTTTTCTTAATTTCCCCATCAGAGAGACTTTATTATCTAAATTTGTCACGGGGTCACGCAAAGATTTATTTAATAAAACTTTTTGAGTCTTTCTTAATTCTCTATTTGATTTTTCTAGCTCGTGAGTTCTTTGGGCAATTTCTGCTTCTAGATTACTATTAAGATTTTGTAGATCTTGTTGTAGACTTAAAATTTTAACTTGATTCTCGACTCTAGCAATAACTTCTTCAAACTGGAAAGGTTTAGTAATATAGTCAATTCCTCCTACTTCAAAAGCTTTCACTTTATCTACAACTTCGTCAAGTGCGCTGATAAAAATCACAGGAATATTACTAGTTTGATCGTCAGATTTTAGTTGATGACAAATTTCATAACCATTCATCTCAGGTATATTAATATCCAAAAAAATCAAGTCGAATTTATTAGCCTTGACTGCTTGTAGTGCCATTTTACCGCTAATGACCCTTCTAGTCTGATAACCATGTTCCGTTAAAATATTAGATAATAACCGTAAGTTATTAGGATTATCATCAACTATCAAAATATTAATATTATTTGCTTGGGTTTTGATTGTATTCATTCGAACAATTGTATATTTAATATATAAGTATTAGACAAAAAACAATTACATAATTAATAAAAAAATATTATGTAAATAATTATATTTAATACTTAAAAATCAGAAAAAAAATTAATTATTAATTTTCTAGTTAAAATAGAGAAAGCAAAATGTGCAATTAATTCTGTCTAGATAGTTAAGATTTTTGAGTCAACTCCAGGATTTTTCCAAAATCAAAATTATTTAATTTATCCGCAAGTGCTTTAGATAATAAAGCATATTCATCAGGAATTTGCCCTATTAATTCAGTAATTAATTCTTCATCTAAATCTAGTGCAGCTTTCTCTAAACTAGCTATCCAATCTTGTGACATTACTTGTAAAGTTTCAGAATTTAGCCTGAAGTCACTCGATTCTATAGAAGTACTTGAAACAGTGGAAGATTCTGTTGTTTCATACACATAACTTACTCCGAGATATTCTGCCATTTTCTCCCAAATAATCCCTTCACGAAATGGCTTATGAATAAAATCATTGCAACCTGCTGAAAGTGCTACAGATTGTTGTTCATCAAAAGCAGAAGCAGTTAAAGCAATAATGACTGTACTTTGTCCTTTAATATGAGACCTAATTTCTTGAGTCGCTTGATAACCATCCATAATAGGCATTCGCATATCCATCCAAATTAGATGAGGTTGCCAAGTTGACCAAACATCAATAGCTTCTTGACCATTTTTAGCTTCAGATACTTCAAAGCCAACAGATTTAAGTAGTTGTAATAACATTTGGCGATTTTCCCAACGATCATCCACAATTAAAATGCGATAATTAGGTTGATCTGCTTGTAAGCCAACAATTTTTTGATTAGAAAAGCTTGTTTCTTCAACTTCAACTGTGCCAGTTTCCACTATAAAATCAAATTTCATAATTGTTCCTTGATTAACAATGCTACTGACAATCATATCTCCCCCCATTAACTGAACAAATTTTTTACTAATGGCTAAACCTAAACCAGTTCCTTCTTGAAACTGTTTATTGCTGCTGGTTTGAACAAAGGGTTTAAATATTGCTTCTAATTCCGCTTCTGGAATTCCCTTTCCTGTGTCTTCTACCTCACAGTAGATTTTGATATTTTTCTCATCTTCTATTGATGATAAAAATCTTAAAGTTATTGTTCCTGCTTGAGTAAATTTAATCCCATTACTTAAAAGATTAATTAAAACTTGCCGTAGTTTTTGTTCGTCAGTTTTAATATGTTCTGGTAAGTCAGGAGAATGTTCTAAAATTAGTTTTAAACCCTTACTCTCTACCTTGAGCTTAAACATTTCTTTTATAGTTTTTAGCAAACGATAAAGATTAAAATTTTTTGGATTGAGTTTCATCTGACCTGACTCAATTTTAGAAAGGTTGAGCACATCATTGATTAGAGATAGTAAATGTTCTCCACTACGACTAATAATATCTAGATAATCTTGTTGCTGAGGAGTCAAAGACTTATCACGACTCATTAATTGAGTGAACCCAAGTACTGCGTTAAGAGGAGTGCGTAATTCATGACTCATATTTGCCAGAAATTCACTTTTAGCATTATTAGCAATTTCTGCTGCTTGTTGACTCTTTTGTGATTCATTTAATGCTAAATTTTGTCGAACGATTAATTTATCGGCTTTTTTAACTATTGCCATAAGTAATAAATACAAAATACTTAAAAATACGGTAGTACCTAAAATAATATTTTTCTGACTTGTTTGAATCTCTTGAATTAATGGGGTAACATCAGTATAAAGTTCAAATACACCTTGTACCTGTTGAGTTTTATCTTTACTAATAATAGGAACATAACTAGAAAGTAATTCACGATTTTTTACAGACCCAATAATTGCGTTAAAAGTATCTCGATGATCTAATTGGGTCAGAATCGATCCAGACTTTGCTGCTAAAAAACCATTAGAATTACTTTTATCTTCACCTATTTGTTCCCTTTCTGTTGAAAAAACTGTTCTCCCTTCTAAATCATAAATTTTAATTTTTAATACTGACAATCCTTCTATCTGTTCGCTCAGAATTTGATAAAGTTCAATATTTTTAGGGTGAGTTCTTAATTCTTCAGTATTAAGATGCTTAGTATTTCGTAAAAATTGTTCGTACTGTAACCATACTGAATGAGAAAAAGATTTAGCTAGAATAGCATTATTATTTTCACCAAGTTGAATTAAATATTCTAAAGAATACTGGCGATAAAATATACCTAAAAAAATAGTAGTTATTAAAAAAGCAAAAAAACTACTTAAAGAAAAGTATTTGACCAATTTAAATTGAGTTGAAGCAGATTGACTCAAAGAGGAGTTAACAGAGGTAACTTTAGGCACGATTTTGGGAGATTAGAGAAAAATGCACATTAATAAAGTTCCCTAAAATCTCAGAAAAATCTAAACTTGAGCAATATTATTCCTATTTCTTTTCTGGATGCTCTTCTTCCTTGGACATTGTACTAGAATAGTTAATTGTATCGATCATTTGATATAAGCGACCCAGACTTTTTTGATTAAAATAAAACACCAATCGAGGAAAATTTTCTGTTTCATCACCTTTTTCTTGGGGTAATGCCTTACTTTTCTTAATAGTACCTTTGCTTAAAAGATCGCTAAACTCATCATTAAGCTTTGCTACAACTGCATCTGTTAGTTCGCAATTAAGACGGATCACAAATTGGTCTTTTACATAACGACTAGAGTGATAAACTCGATAAAAATTGCAAACAGCTTGACAAGCAGTGTCTAAATTATCGGTAATAGTGTAAATACTAGGATCATCTTCACTCACTAAACCCCTAGCTACTAAATGCTGACATACATAATGGTTCCAATTGTGCCAGTAGTCCCCTCCTGGTTTATCAATTAATACTAGAGGTGCGGGACCATATTTGCCAGTTTGGCAAAGAGTAAGAGTTTCAAAAGCTTCATCTTGGGTGCCAAAACCACCAGGGAAAAGAGCTATAGCATCACTTTCTCTCAGAAAAAACAATTTGCGAACAAAGAAATACTTAAAATCAATTAACTTTTCATCCCCATTAATTGCTTCATTGGCACTTTGTTCAAAGGGTAATTGAATATTCAAGCCAAAAGAATTTTCCCTTCCTGCACCTTCATTACCTGCTTGCATAATACCGCCTCCAGCCCCCGTAATTACCATAAATCCCAATTGAGTAATGCGATGGGCAAATTTGACCGCCATTTGATATTCAGGAGTACTAGAGGCAATTCTAGCTGAACCAAATATAGATATTTTGCGGATATGACGATAGGGATGAAAGCCTTGAAACCCTTTTTCCAAATCTTCTAAGGTTGCAGTTAAAATTTTCCAGTCAAGACGCTCAATAGATTCTTCACTAATTCTTAAAAGCACCCCCAAAGCTCTTGCGATTAAGTTGCTATGCTTGTGAGCTTCGAGATGGGGAAGTAATTCAGTGATTTTGTCAGGAAAATAAGAAGCCATCGTTAGAGCAAGAAGGGATGAAGGATGGAAGTATAAGTAGCCAAAAAAAAGCCCCAGTTTTCCTAAACACAAAATTAAGGAAACGCTGAAGCTCTACTTAATAAGTTTTAAAGATACTTTTCTAAGGTATTTGCCAAAGTAGTTTTTGGTACTGCTCCCACTACCATATCAACTCTCTGACCACCTTTAAAAATCATCAGAGT
>JASJDF010000409.1 GCA_030065715.1 Xenococcaceae cyanobacterium MO_188.B19
TACCAATAAACTAAATCGGTGCAAGTTTGCTATCGCTGCTGCTAAACTTCAGTTGCAATTTGTATCTTCTGATTGTGAGGAACAAGTTACTATTTCTGCTGGAAAAAATAAAGAGTTTTCCCTTGGCGGAGTACTAAAAGATAACGCTTTTTCTGGATCTTTAATGGGAACAGATAACTTGACTAATTCCTCTTTTCAAGCAGATTTATTAGAGTCAGAAGCCCTACAGATTGCTCAAGAACAAATCAAAGTTTTAGAATCACAACTAAAAGAAAAAGAAGAACAATTACAACAGCAAGAAGAACAACTGAAGCAATCAGAAAACTTCTCCTTCTTGTTGCTCACTCATCGATTATTAACCCCAGGCTTACCACTGAACGGAACAGAAAATACCCCTGCAATGCGTGTCCTCGGTTCTCCTAAAACGTTGACTGAATTACACTTTAATTATCGGGAACTGATTAAAAGAGAACATCCAGATGTATCCCCATTTCCCAAAGCTATTGCTATTGAACGGTTTGGCTATCTGCGATCGCTTTACAGAATAACCAGGAAAAATTGGGATACATTGAAACCAACAGCAGTAATTAGCAAAGAACAATTGGAGGCTATGATGAATGCACCAGTACCTTTTGACATAGATAGTTTTTGGGTGTAATGACTATTAATCTCAACCAAAATTCAAACAATGAAATCCAAAAAACTCCAGAATCTCTTTCAATAGAAGAGCAACCAATGTGTTTTAGATGTATGGGTTTTAATACCAGATGGATTTTTCAGCCCAATTCTTGGAAATGCAAAGATTGTGGTTACTGTACCGATGGTTTTGACCATTTTGAAGAAAATTATGAGTAGGTGTAAAAGTTGGAAAAATGAGCAAAGAAGTTAGAGAAATTTTTGAGAAATACGAAAAAATTGCCAAATTATATCGAAAAGAAGATTTAAAACAGGTATTTTTAAATAATGCCAATGGCAAAGAAAAGAAGATAATTATTGATTTTTTTGAGAGAAGAAAAGAAGTTTTAGGTAAACAGATTATCAGAGCAAACTTAAATATTCTGTGGCTTATATTCTGGTTTATTTTTCAAATTGTCACATTATATCTGATATTTTTTAACCAGTCTATTAGCTTGAAAATTTCAATTCCTTTGTCGCTTTCAGCTACTACTATGCTCTTTATTTCTCCTTTTAAGGAAAAAGAATCGTCTCAAAACCCAACCGACCCTGACGAAGAATTAATGTCAGAATTATATCAAAAAATGGGTAAATAAAAATTATGTTGCTCGAACCCCAAAATAATCAAGATTATTGCTTATTGAAACCAACAGCAGTGATTAGCAAGGAGCAACTGGAAACTCTGATGAATGCACCAGTGCCTTTCGACGTGGAGAGTTTTTGGGTGGCGTAAAAAGTTAATTAATAAAAAAAGGAAATAAATAATGCTAATGTATTAGGGTTCTAAAATTTAGGAAATTGGTTTTAAAATATCAATCAAAAATTAATGAGAAATTATCTTCATGTAAGTTGTGATTTACATGAGCATCTCAAAGCAATTGCAGATAGTGCAGAAGAATGTGGTTTGACCTACATTAATAAAGAAGGAAAACTAATCAGAAGTCTCGGTAAAATCATCAAAATCTACTCAGAGAAAGGTCAAGACTGGTGCCAATTAAGCAATGGCTCAATAATTAGGTTCGATAGAATTGAAACAATCGAGCATAGACTTAAATACAACAATACAGACAAACATGACCCAATGCTGAATTAACAAGCAAGAAAAGTGATTAATGGGAGCCAATAAGTAATATATTTGTAACTAAAGTTTTTTGACATTGACAGCACAAGGACCTTTACGACCTTCGCCAATCTCATACTCAACAGTATCTCCTTCATTGAGAGTTACACCATTAGTTTCAGAATAATGAACAAACAAATCGTTGCCTCCCTTACTAGGTTGGATGAAACCAAACCCTTTTTCTGAATTAAACCATTTAACCGTTCCTTGAAACATTCCTTGAGTCTCCATGATGTTTTTGAGTAGATAGACAACTCATTATCATTCAATTTCATGATTTAAGATGATAATTTAGTCAACCCTCTCTAACATTTCTTTTTCGGCAGAAATATTCTGTGCCAGCAATCTACAAACTTTTTCATCAGTGATGTTCAGTTCTTCAGGGCAAGCCCTAAAATCTAGTCAGAGTACAGTAGAATGACCCTTAAGTTGGCGGAAGACTCGGCATTCTGAGTTAAGAAAGATTTCTATTTTTCTTTTAATCTTTTTAAAAATTCTAATGTTTCTTTTGTCTTTAACCAGACTTGTGGAATTTTATTAGATATTAATGCCCACTTTCCCAATGTTTGTTCTTGTAATAGCAATTTTCCTTTGTTGATGGGAACTTCTATTGTCCATTGATAATGGTTAGTAGAATCTTGATATACGTTATAGCCTAGTAACTCAGCCTCATGTATTAAACTGGTCATTTTTTTGGGGGGGATTTTTATAACTATTCAAATTTTTTCAGCAATGCCAACTTTTTACATAATCTTTGTGAAAAGCTTGTGAGGAAATTATTAATGTATGGAAGGTTATCTGCTTGCTTCCATTGAGTTGGTAGAGAAAAAAAAAGATTTATCCTCACTTCTTCCCATTTTATCTTCTCAACAATGGCGATCGCTAATTTTCGAGACTGCGATCTCGCCAAAGGCGAGGCACTGCGTGGTCTGCGAAGCAGGCGCTGCGCGATCGCTCTATCGAATAACTAGAGAAAATTGGGATACATTGAAACCAACAGCAGTAATTAGCAAGGAACAATTGCAAGCTATGATGAATGCGCCAGTGCCTTTTGACATAGGCAGTTTTTGGGTAGCTTAACTTAAAGTAGTTTTCAATTGGTTGAGTTTTTAGCGTTATAGCTATTTATAGTTGATTGGTGTAATCTACTAAATACTATGGCTCCAATGTCACTAAAGTTAATTACTGATGTTTCAAATTGCTCAACTCAACTTATGGGAAATGTTGCAGTTCTTGTGGCTAATCCCCTTCCTGTTAAGTATGTTGGGATTTTTTCTAAGTCTTTGGATTGTAATTCCCGCTCCCACCTACTCCTTGCTCCCTCTAGGTGTAGGCGCACCAGAAGTTAGTCCTTGGCTGATTGGGATTAATGGAAGTGTATTATTGATGACAATTGTCATTCATAACTATGGATTCTCAACTCTGAGTTTAATTGCGAGTTTAGTTGGTCTAATTTTAAGTCTCTTGCCACTGAGCCAGTTACCTAAGACCAATAATCAATTTGCTGCTGAAATGAGCAACAGTTTGGGAAGTGGCTATTTACAAAGGATTCCTCCAGATTTACACTCTAAAATGCGTCCCCAACCCTTGATTATCCCAGATGTCTTTTGGGGAATTAGTCACAGAGAAGTTCGGATCGAAAGAGAGATTACCTTTGCCAGTCCTGACCAAGTCCCTCTGAAACTCAATCTTTATCGACCTAAGAAGACAGGAAAGTATCCAGGATTAATGATTCTCTATGGTGGAGCTTGGAGAGCAGGAAGCCCCAATAATTATGAAAAATTTAGTTGTTACATGGCAGGACAAGGATACTCAGTGATAGCAATTGATTATCGTCATGCGCCCCAATATAAGTTCCCCGCACAGCTTGAGGATGTAGAGGCAGCTTGGCAATACATTCAAGATCGTGGAGATAAATGGGGCATAGATCTCGAACGAATGGGAGTGATTGGTCGTTCCGCAGGCGGTCATCTGGCAACTTTGGCTGCCTATAAGGATGATGGAATTCCTTTCCGAGCTGTGGTTAACTACTATGCTCCTACAGATCTTATTGCTGGATATCACGATCCACCTTTTCCTAACCCCATCCGTACCCATACAATTCTCCACAAGTTTTTAGGCGGGACACCAGAAGAATTGCCAGCACTTTATCAACAAGCTTCTCTTAATAGTTATATTAAACCAACCCTTCCACCTTCCTTACTCATTTATGGCAGTCGCGACCACATAGTACAAGCTAAGTTCGGACGACAATTTTATAATCAGCTTCGAGAAGTCAACAATCTTGCTGTTTTGCTAGAAATTCCTTGGGCTGAACACGCTTTTGATGCGGTTTTTTCAGGGATTGGGAATCAGCTGGCTTTATATTACACTGAACGTTTCATCGCCTCTGTGCTTTATTCATAAATCATTGCACATTATTTGGCTCAAAAATAGCCAGCTTATTATTTACGAAAGACATAATTCAAATAAACGTTTTTTCCCGTTCTAAAAGATTGATACATTTCACTATCTTCTACGGCAGCAAATTCTTCAAAAGCTGTTTTGAGAAAACCAGGAACATAACGATCAATAAAATGTTGCTTTCTTTGATTAACTAATAAGAGTGCTTTGACAACCTGGGGCGTAATGTTAGTATTTTGAATTAGCTCAAACTTCGATTGCTTAAAAATTTGCTTCAAACTTTCTAATTCCTCAACAGAACGAAAGTCAGCCCAAGAAAAAATCCCCCCTGGTTTTAACACTCTATATACTTCTTGGACAAACTTAGTCATTGAACCATAACAATGAGAAGATTCAAGGTTTAAAACTACATCGAAACTATCAGAATTAAATGGTAAAGCTTCAGCATCTCCTAGCTGAAAAGACAAGTTTGTCTGTTCATAAGTTTGACGAGCTAATTTAATGTTTTCTTGAGAAAAATCTATTCCTATGATTTTCTGGGGGTTTAAGTAGTCTGCAATATATGCTGCTCCACCACCCCGCCCTGAGCCTACTTCTAAGACTATTTTGTCTTCTAAATCCGTTGCCCTCGCCAGATAATAATAGAGTTGAATAAAATAGCGATTCGGTTCGTCCTCCTGACTCAAATTTAAATTGCCCAATTCTGAATTAAGATCACAGAAGCCATAATTCATGAATTGCCAGTTGAATTGGGGATAAGACTTCACAAGATTTTGATACCACCAACGCCATAAAGTCCGTTTAATCTTTGGTGATAGCCTCAGTAAAAAGAGAAAAAATTTTTCCATGTATCTAATACCCAGAAGATAATTAGTTTAACTCTCTAACTATTTAACCCATCTTGAAATTTGTTCCCATAGTATGATTAGCTGTTTGTCCCCCTTCAAGCTGATTATGAATGATCGCCTTCACAAGATTCTCATAGCTCTCCAAGAGAATTGAAGTGGAAGCGAAATTAACTATGATGTGAATTTTTTTGACTATCGAATCTGCTTCCAAAGGAGGTTTGTCATGTCTAAGAAAGATTTAATTGAAAT
>JASJDF010000410.1 GCA_030065715.1 Xenococcaceae cyanobacterium MO_188.B19
GCTTGAATAATTCCCGTGGGCGAGGCTTTTAGCGATCGCTTTGCCATAATTTCAAAATAGTCTAGTATTCAGTATTTGGCAGAGCCAGAAACACTGCCAAGTTGCATAATTGATTGATAATTGACTGCTGTTTTTCTAATTGTTGTTTGACTGCTTGTACTTCTTGGAGTGTTTGATTAGTGGCTAAGAGCCTCCGCATACGCTGAGATAAAACAGCCCAGTGAATAGGTTTAGTAATATAGTCGGTTGCCCCACAACTAAAAGCTTGGTCAATAGATTTTTGATCGTCAAGTACAGTGATTATTAAAATAGGAATTGATTCACCCCCTGGAAGTTGGCGAATTTTCTCGCAACAAGCAAATCCATTGAGATCGGGCATAACCCCATCTAAAAGAACAGCATCGGGTTTTAAGAGTTGATACTCAGCTAAACACTGTTTACCATTTTTGGCTTCTGCTACTTCGTACCCTTCTTCTGTCATAGCTAAATTTAATAAAGCACGCATGGAGCGATCGTCATCAGCAATTAAAATTAAAGGTTTATTTCTACTATTATAAAGCGTCATTTTGGCATTCTTTTTGTAAAACTACCTCAACTTTGGCATACTCAGCTTGAAGTTGGGCAATTGAGTCTAATGTGTCTGCTGTTGTACCCGTGCGTCCGATATTTTCTATAGTTTTGCAAAGTTCAGCTACCCTAATGGCTCCTAGGTTGGCACTACTAGATCGTAGTCCGTGAGCAGCTTTGGATAAAGCTTCAGCATCTTTTTCCTCTGCTGCTTTGGCGATCGCCTTTAACTTTCCTGGACTATCTTCAAAATATTGTTTAACAATTTTATTGATTAAATCAGGAGCCTTGATTCCTGCTAACTCACGCAGAGAATCCAAAACCTGAATATCCAACACTCTATTTTCTTTGTTTTCTACTTCCTCTGTCTTTTTGAATTCTTCTACTTTCTCTACTTCTATCTCTCCCAGCTCAAGAGACAAGGCGTTACTAGCTTTACTAATTGCTTGATGAAGATCATTAATTCTAATTGGTTTAGTAAGAAAGTCATTCATCCCCGCAGCCAGACACTTGTTTCGATCTTCTGGGGTAGCATAGGCGGTAAGGGCGATAATGTAAGGTTTTTTGGAATCATTATCTGTTCGTTGAGTGATTCTTTTACTAGCTGTAATTCCGTCCATTTCAGGCATTTCCACATCCATTAAAACCAAATCGTATGGAATAGAATTCAAAGCTGTGATCGCTTCTAAGCCATTGCCAACCACATCGCCCCGCAAGCCTAATTTTTCCAATAACAGCAGTAAGACTTGCTGGTTAACCCCATTATCTTCCGCAATCAAAATTTTAAGAGGTACTGACTCTAAAGAGGAGATAGGCTCAAAGAACAAGTCAGAATTACTGGGAACAGGAGGCTCTGAACTAGATTGAGCCAAAATCGTGAAGTAGAAAGTAGAACCAATATCTTCTTCTTGAGAGGAAATTTGCCAATTTTGAGGATAATTTCCCGCTACACTTCCCCGACTTTCGACCCAGATTTTTCCTCCCATCAATTGGATTAATTGCTGACAAATGGCTAACCCCAAACCTGTACCACCATACTTGCGATTAATTGAAGAATCAGCTTGGCTAAAAGATTTAAATAATCTTGTTTGTTGCTCACGAGTAATACCAATACCTGTATCTTTGACCAAAAATTCTAGTTGATAAAGAGATTTCTCTTCGGAAATTAAAACTGAACTTATCTCTATTTCAATTCCACCACTGTCAGTGAATTTAACGGCATTAGCAATCAAATTTACCAAAACCTGTCGCAAGCGGGCGATATCCCCCACAATAACTGGTGGAACATCCTCCATAATGTGATTAGTTAGGACAATTTTCTTAGCTAAGGCTTTAGAAGCCAATAAATCCATAGCTTCTCGGAGACCATTTTCTAGTACAAAAGGATGTTTTTCTAGTTCCAGATTTCCTGACTCAACTTTTGATAAATCTAAAATGTCATTAATCAGGGTAAGGAGAGTTTCGCTACTGTTGCGGACAGTATTAATAAATCCCTTTTGCTTGGCGGTAAGTTCTGTATCAAGCAGTAAACCTGTCATGCCGATAATGGCATTCATTGGTGTCCGTATTTCGTGGCTCATAGTAGCCAGAAACTCGCTTTTAGCTTGGTTAGCAATTTCCGCTGCTTGTTTGGCTGCATTTAATTCTTGATTTTGTTTTGCCAATAGAATTTTTTGCACAGTTTCTCTTTCTAGTAACTGCGCTTGACCTAAAGCAATACCAACTTGAGCAGCAACTGCTTCTAATAAATCAAGTTCATCTTGTTTCCATTCTCGAATTTGATCGCATTGATGCAGTGCAATTACCCCATTTACTTTACCTTGATAAGAGGTACGAACTGCCACCATTGATTCAATTTGTAGTTCTCTACATACTTCTATTACTGGTACTAAAAAAGGATCTTGTGATATGTCATTGGTTACTACTACTTCATCTTGACTCAAAACTTTTTGGGCGTGAGGATTTCCTTCAATCGGAATTTCTCTATGGATCATGGATGGCACATTACCATTAAGATATTCGGCTACACAAGGAATATGACTGGGAGAACCTTCGATATACTGATGAATAATGCAACGATTGACTCCAAAAGCTGCGGTTACTTGCTCTACCGTAATTTGAACAATTTGTTCTGCATCTAAACTTTGACGTATTTCTTGGGTGATGTGTTTTAATAAGACACTTTGGAGAAATTGCTTGTTTAAATCCTGTTCAATTTGTTGACGTTCTATCTCACTTTCCAGCCACTTAATCATTAACTCTAGTAACTTTTTCTCTCCCGATGCAAAATCATCCTCTCTAAATTCGGAGCTAAAGAAACAGAGAACACTCTCTACTTCTTTTCTAACATTAATTCCCATCCCCAAATAGGTTGCTAACCCAAAATCTCTTGACTCTTGATGAGTCAGATTTTGTTCTTTGGGGTCAGATTCTCTCAAACCGTAAATCGATTGTTTAAAAACCATTGGCATTTTAGTTGTTAAGGTTTCCTGCCACAAATCACGGCTTAACTTAGTGTTGCAGTTTGATAACTTCAGTTGCTTACTATCCTGATAAATTGACTTGATTTTCCAATAATGGGACTCTTTGACCACAAAAATGCCCACTTCCAGTCTAAAAAATTCACAGCCAATTTTTAACAGATTTTGGAGTCGTTTGTGAAAAATTCGGTCTTTTACGCCAATAACTTCTTGTAATAAGCGATCGCGAAACTTAACTTCTCTACTGCGCAGCTCTTTCTCGATTTCTATTTGTTTTCTTTCGGTAATATCAGTAATAAAAATTCTAATCAGCTCACTTTGAGGTAAGTAATGTATGGCTTGGTCAAATGTTTGAGCCTCAAAATCTATTTCTCGAACTAAAGAATTATTTTCTTGCTTGGTAACAAGTTCAGGAAATCCAGACAGTATAGGGTGTTTAATGCCTTGAGCTTTTAATCGGGGAAAAATTTTTAAGGCTGCGGGATTAAGATAAGTTATTTTGCCTGTCAAATCTAATTCAATAATTGGATTAGGAATTAACTCAGGAAAAGAAGCCAAACGAGCTAGAGCCACATCCCCCGAATCCTTAGTATTCTCTTGTGGCGCAATTAAAGTACTGAAAGCGTCGGGAGCATTAGAAAGAAACCCTGAAACATCGTCAGTTTCACAAAAATCATCAAACTGAGAGTCTAAAAGATTGGATAAAGCATAGTATTTAGCTTTAACACCACTACCAAACTCAATCAGATCACCGTTTTTGAGGTCATGAGAAAGACATTTATGGTGATTAATAAATAAACCGTTAGTGCTTCTTTTTCCATTAAGACTGCCATCAATGATCCGGAAAAAGGAATCATCTTTTTCGGGTATGGTAATGCGCAAAATGGTCGCATGATGTCGAGAAATAGATGGTGCATAAAGCTCAATAGAATTACGAGCATCTCGTCCCAAGGAATAAGTACTAGCTTCTAGAGCAAAGGTTTTTTTTCCTCTGTGGTCTTGTACTACTAATAAATGACGAATTTTTTGGCGTTCTTCTTCCGCTTCTAACAATATCTCTTTCATTAACTAACTCGCTAAATTGGGCGTTTCCTATTTCTGTTTTATTCTCTTTTGGCTAACTTGGCGACTCTTGAATAGCAGAGAAGGAAGATATGGGTTTGCCCCAAAACTTCTATTACATTTCTTGACAAAGTTTGGGTTTTAGCTTGACGATTGTTTTAACCTGACAAATGTTAGCCAAAATTGTTTAATAAATATCCTTTTATATGACTCCTGTTACTCGTCACAAAAAAGCCAAAGCCTTAAAACCTGGTAGTCGTCGCCCTGCAAAGGAACTCTGTAGTGAATGTGGACTGTGCGATACTTATTATATTCACTACGTAAAAGAAGCTTGTGCTTTTCTCAATCAACAAGTAGCGGAATTAGAACAGGAAGCTCACGGACGGAGTAGAAATTTAGAGAATGAAACCGATCTCTATTTTGGTGTGAGTCAAGAAATGATGGCTGCCAGGAAAAAGCAGCCCATTGAAGGGGCGCAGTGGACTGGTATCGTGAGCACCATTGCTTGTGAAATGTTAGACAAGGGTTTAGTAGAAGGGGTTGTTTGTGTCCAGAATACCAAAGAAGACCGCTTTCAACCCATGCCAATTATTGCTACTACTCCTGAAGAAGTTTTAGCAGCAAAAGTTAATAAACCTACTTTATCCCCTAACTTATCGGTTTTGGAGCAGATAGAACAGTCGGGAATGAAAAGACTCCTAGTAATTGGAGTAGGCTGTCAAATCCAAGCTCTCAGAGCCGTAGAAAAAGAATTAGGCTTAGAAAAACTCTATGTTTTAGGTACTCCCTGTGTGGATAATGTGAGTCGGGAAGGCTTACACAAATTCCTTGAAACTACTAGTAAATCTCCTGATACTGTAGTTCATTACGAGTTTATGCAAGATTTTCGGGTACATTTCAAACATGAAGATGGTTCAATCGAAAAAGTACCGTTTTTTGGCTTAAAAACTAACAAGCTCAAAGATATATTTGCTCCTTCCTGTATGAGTTGTTTTGATTATGTTAACTCTCTAGCAGATTTGGTTGTAGGCTATATGGGCGCGCCTTTTGGTTGGCAATGGATTGTAGTGAGAAATGATACTGGTAAAGAAATGCTAGAACTAGTAAAAGACCAAATAGATACCCAAGCTGTTACTTCTACAGGCGATCGCAAACAAGCAGTACAACAGAGTATTCCAGCTTA
>JASJDF010000411.1 GCA_030065715.1 Xenococcaceae cyanobacterium MO_188.B19
TGTTCTTCCCGCATATAGAAACGAGAACCCAATACAGGATAAACATTATTAATCATGTTTTCTAACTGAACAGGGACAAAATATTTTACTACTGCTGCCCAGACGCTAAACTGTTCAGGAACAACGCTAAAACCCCTAGCAGCAGCGATAGCTTCACAGTCACAAATCAGAATATCTAAAAAAGCATCGGTTAGAGTTTTGCGGGGTTGGGGAATATCAAATACAGTCTTGTTATAAACAACTCTTTCTAGAGCAAAATTTAAAGTAGTTCTTAAGGCTGTATCGGCTGCACCTTGGGAAAAAGCAGCACAAAAAGTACGAGTAATTTGGAAGCCTTTTAAACCCAATTCTAAACCATCACCTTCTTTTAATAACAGCATGGAATCAGGAACAAAGCAATCTTGAAATCCAATGCCACTCATATCAGAAGCACGAATACCATGAGTATAAATTTTAGGTAGATTGTAATATTCTGACTCTGCTAATTCCCGTTTATCTACCATAAATAGAGATAAACCCTTAGCTTCTCCCTTTTCTCCTGTTCTAGCTAAAACAAAAGACAACCCTGAAATAGTAGCGCGATTAATGGGCCATTTTTCTCCATTAAGTAGATAACCTCCAGGAACTTTGGTAGCGGTTAAATCCCCATTTACCAAATCACTACCATGTTCTTTTTCCGAATATCCTAAACACAGCGCACCATGTTCTTCTCGAATAAACTTAGACAGTTTAGCTTTTTGTTCGGGAGTTCCAGCCATCCAACACAAAAAAGACCAGAATAGAGTGGTAAAAGCAATTCCTGTAGTTTGGTCACGACGACACAAAACCCTTACAATAGCTAGGAATTCTTCAAAATTAGTAAACTTACCCCCACAATTTTTGGGTACATAATAATCTTGCAAGTTCCAGTTATAGAGCCAGTCAATTTCTGCTTCTGGGAAAGTTTCTTTTTCGTCTAATTCCATAACCTTGGCAAAAGACATAATACTTTCAGCCAAATTAGGATCGCCCAAATCTCCTTCTAGTAATTCCGCTATTTGATATTGTTTTAATTGGTTCATGGTTATTTGTTAGTAGTTAGTCCTAAAGGATATATGCGTAGCGGTATCCCCTTGCGGGACACCTTCGGATATGGTTGATAGTTCATCGTTAATGGTTGATTGTTAATGGTTGGTTACTATCTTCCTTGTCCCCCTTACTTACTACTTATTACCTTTTCTGCCAAAGATTCTACTTCTCCTTGTAGAGAGCGATATTGACTACTAAGTTCAGGATTTTCGCACCAGTCTGCTATCACAGTGAGAGTGCCTTGAAGAAACTTGTCGCAACAAGCCCGACGCTGAATTTTGCCACTAGCAGTTTTGAGAATATTACCTGGTTTAGCAAGTACTACTCCATATACTTGGATTTCATGTTGTTCGGCAATTTCTTGACGAATATCTGCAATAATCGTTTCAGTATCAATATTTCCGCTTCTTCTTTCTACTTCTTGCACGACTACTAGTCTTTCTTCTCCTTCAGCTTCTATGGAAAAAGCTGCACCATAGTCGGCTCGTAAAGCAGGATGTAACTCTTGTACTGACCATTCGATATCTTGAGGATAGTGATTTGTCCCACGAACAATAATTAAATCTTTGATTCTTCCTGTAATGTATAGCTCCCCTTCATGGATAAATCCTAAATCCCCTGTACGTAAAAAAGGACCCTCTTTTGTATCTTGTATATAAGCACAGAAAGTAGCTTTGGTTACATCAGGTCGTTGCCAATAACCTTGAGCTACACTGGGGTCTTTTATCCAAATTTCACCTACCTCATCTTCCGCACAACGGATATAAGTATCGGGATTGACAATCGTAATGTTAGTATCGCAGACTTTCTTCCCACAACCAGCAATAATTCGAGTTCCTTCTGTTTGTTCAAAATCAGCAACTACTACCCGATTTTGTTCCATTGCTGCGGTTTCTACTGCTAAAAATACGGGTTTTGTTCCTTTAGGTTTAGTGGTTGCTAGTAGAGTATTTTCTGCTAAACCATAGGAGGGTGCAAATGCTTCCCATTTAAATCCACAGGAGCTAAAAGTGTCCATGAACTTTGCCATCACTTGAGGGTTAATGGGTTCGGCTGCGTTTCCTGCTGCTTGCCAACTACTCAAGTCTAGCTCCTCAATTTGCTTGGGTTTGATGCGACGAATACAAAGATCGTAAGCGAAGTTAGGTGCTTGAGAATGGGTGCCTTTATAAGTAGAGATATTTTTTAACCAGTTGAGAGGACGCTTGATAAAAGCAAAAGGGGACATTACATAGCAAGGATGACCATTGTATAAGGGAACCATCATTCCTTCAACTAAGCCATAATCATGGAAGTAGGGCATCCAAGTAATGCTGACACTATCAGTGTCATAACCGCAAGCTTCTTTTAAATAGCGACAATGATACATCAGATTATAGTGAGTCAACATGACCCCTTTGGGAGTAGAAGTAGAACCAGAAGTATATTGTAAGTATGCTAGTTGATCGGGATGAACTTGGGGATCTATCCATTTCTCTGCTAAATCGGGATTGATTGTAGCTGTATCAATCCAACGCATTGACTCAAATTCGGGAAATTCATCCTTAACTGTGACAATTAAATCAAAAATACTAGCTGTAGTTAGGGCAATAGTTGCTTTAGCATCTTTAACTATAGAACGCAGTCTGGGTAAGGTACGTTTTAATCTTCCCGATTCTGGGGGGGGTACGGGAATGGCAATTACTCCTGCATACAAGCTACCGCAAAAAGCAGCAATTACTTCTAAACCTTGAGGATATAGTAGTAACGCTCTTTCCCCTTCTGCTTTATAATGTTGTAATTGAGACGCGATCGCTCTTGCTTGTCGGTCTAAGGCAGCGTAAGTTAGAGGTTCACTAGGTTTTTTCCCATTAATCATGAAGGAGTAAGCATGGTTATCGGATTGCTCAACTGCTCTAGTTCTTAATAGCTCTACAAGAGTTTTTGGCTCTACACTAGTCTCTGTGGGTTTGGTTAATCTCTGAGTCATCTGGCTATTTTAGAAATTAGGTTTAATGAAACTTGTTTGATTTTAAAAATATAGATTATTAGTTAATTGACTATAAGAGAGACTTTAGAGCCAGTCTTTATAGTTCTAGTGTTGTTAAGTTGCTATGTAGTGGACTCAAAATCTTGTATTTAAAAAACTACCTCATCTTTAATGATATAAATTGCTAGTACAATAAGCGATACTTCATCAAAAATTCAAATTTCTTGTAGTTCCTACGATACTCAAACAATCCTCTGATCAATAGCATCCTACTAAACCGTTTAGTTTGGTAAGAGAGGGGGAAGGGGAGCAGTTAGTCTAAACTCCAGCATAATTAGGTTTTTGCAGTTTAATTTCAAATTGCTATAAAAGATTAACTAGCAACTAATTCCAAATTTACACCCAATACCTCAATCCAAACTCTCGCACCACAAGATAGGGGTTTATCTGGACTATAAACAATTCTACAAGGAGCAGGAATTTCTAGGTGATGGACATAACCCAATTGCGCTCCTTTAATCCCTATTACAGGTTTTCTTTCTTCAGGTTTTTTCTTGATATTTCGCTGAATTTCATTTTTATTAATGTGAACAATCACCCTAGAGGTTTTTTTCCCTGTTTTCCAAGTGCCTTTTTGTCCTCGTTTGATTTCAGTAATTACGGGCATACCATCGTGTAGAGGAATCAGCCAAAACTTACCAGATTTATACGCGCCAATTACTCTTCCTTCGCTGAGCAATTTTCTGAGTCTTCGAGAGGATATTTCTAAAAGCGATGCTGCTTTAGTGGTATGTACGTACATGGCAAATAAAGTATTCCGATGTCAGTATATTATATTTTAAAATTGCTGTGAGACTTTACAATATTAGAGACTTTTTTTAGCAAGAGGTAAAACAGTGCGAATTTTGATTATGGGAGGGACTCGTTTCATTGGAGTCTATTTAACTAAGGTTCTAGTTGAACAAGGTCATCAAGTTGTATTGTTTAATCGAGGTAATAAACCTGCACCTGTAGCAGAAGTCGCACAAATTCACGGCGATCGCAAAGACCCAGCACAACTTAAAGATAAACTAGCAAATGAAAGCTTTGATGTAGTTTTCGACAACAACGGTAGGGAATTAAGCGATACTCAACCTCTGGTAGAAATATTTCAAGACAAAGTTCAGCATTTTATCTATGTTAGTTCGGCTGGCGTATATCTAAAATCTCCCCAAATGCCTCATAGAGAAGGGGATGCAGTGGATCCAAAAAGTCGCCACAAAGGTAAACACCAAACGGAAGCTTATCTAGCAGAATCGGGTATTCCTTGGACTTCCATTCGTCCTACTTATATTTATGGTTCTGGTAATTATAATGATTTAGAAGCTTGGTTTTTTGATCGTATAGTAAGAAATCGTCCTCTACCCATTCCTGGCAATGGCTTACATTTTACTCAATTCGGTCATGTACAAGATTTAGCAGTAGGAATGGCTAAAGTTATTAGTAATTCTACAGCTATTGGTCAAATTTACAATATCTCTGGCGATCGCTATGTAACTTTTGATGGTTTAGCAATGGCTTGTGCAGAAGCAGCAGGAAAATCTCCTGATCAAATCAAAATTGTCCATTATGACCCCAATAATTTTGATTTTGGCAAGAAAAAAGCTTTTCCTTTGCGATTACAACATTTCTTTGCTGATATCACTAAAGCTAAAACCGATTTAAACTGGACACCCCAATACGATTTAGTATCTGGCTTAAAAGAATCTTTCCAGAATGACTATTTAGCTTCGGGACGAGATGCAGCAGAAATCGACTTTTCCTTGGATGAAGAGATATTAGGAAAAATATAAATCATTCCTGACACAATAGTTAGAAAAACTGATAGCCAAAATACTCCCAGACTAGGAATGTACCAAGATTCAGGTAAAGGGGCAATCAGTAAAGCGATCGCAACTATTTGGGAAACAGTCTTTAATTTGCCCCAAATATTAGCCCCAGAAATACTACTATTGCCAGTAAGTTTGGGGTTAACCCTCCATCCCGCGATCGCTAATTCCCTAGCAAGGATTAAACATACCCCCCAAGCAGGAACTTTTTGTAATTGAATCAAAGCCAACAAAGAACCAAGCACTAGTAGCTTATCCACTAAAGGATCGAGAAATTTACCCAATTCCGTTACTAAATTTAGTTTTCTGGCTAAATATCCATCTAACCAATCTGTTCCTGCTGCTAACAAAAAAATTCCCACCGCCAGCCAAAGATTAGCTT
>JASJDF010000412.1 GCA_030065715.1 Xenococcaceae cyanobacterium MO_188.B19
GCGCAAAAGCCCTAAAATTGGTAAAATCCCCTTGCACTTATCTGAGCTAGAACAGATGTACCGCAAATCTAACCAGCCTGAGCTGTCCCCAGATAATCGGTGGCTAATAATGGCGGAATTAATTCCCTGGGCGGAATTTGAGTCAGAATATGCCGAAAAATTCTCAGAAAAAATGGGTGCGCCAGCTAAACCTTTTCCCATGGCATTGGGGGCATTAATTATTAAAGAAAAACTCTTGATTTCAGATAGGGAAACAGTCGAGCCCTAAAGGACTAGCTTCGCGTCGCAAATTAAGGAGAACCCTTACCTACAATATTTTATAGGGATGTCAAACTATAGTAATGAAGCTCCATTTGAGGCATCAATGATGGTTTATTTTAGAGAAAGAATCAACATGGATTATGTCAAAAAAATCAACCAAAAAATGGTGATTGTGAGTATAACTCAACCTCATATTCGACCTATCGTCAGAGGAAAAGCGGGAAAACCTGTAGAATTTGGCGCAAAACTCTCGGTAAGTTGTTTTGACGGCGAGGGATGCTCTTGGCTAAAGAGCATATCCAATCGCCGTGTTGATAACTATGTATTTTTAGACCATTTAAGTTGGGATAATTTTAATGAATCAGGAGACTTACAAACACAAGTAGAAGCCTATAAAAACTACACGGGATATTATCCATCTTCCGTTCATGTAGATAGCGAAGTGTATCCTTTAGGACAAAATTTATCGAACCAGAGCCAATAGAGCTTGGTGTAAAGAGAGAGGAATTAGAATCAGTGGTTCACCGTTGGGAAGAAAGCCTAAAAACATTAGTAAAGAAGCCAAAAAACAGGCAGTAGATGATGAAAGAGTTCGTAATGTTATTGAAGGAAAATTTGGTCAGGCAAAGAGACGTTATAGTCTTAATTGTATCATGTCAAAACTTCCTTCTACTTCAGAAACTTCCATTGCAATTATCTTTTTAGTCATGAATCTTTCTCGCCTGCTTCGGCAGGTTAACTGTCCTTTTTTGTCTTTTTTTCTAAATCTATCTAAATTAGGCTTTAAAAGTGATGGTTCTATTGTCAAAGCTGATATTAAAGCCTAGTTTCTCACAGAAAAACTTATCTTTTAATTAAGCTGATTCTTCTGAATTTTTGAGGTTACTTTTTCAGCAACCTCTATTTATCTAAATGTTCACCCTATAGGATGATGTTTAATCCAGTGGTGAGCAATATCCAGACGACGACAAATCCAAACTCGATCATGACTCAAAACATAATCAAGAAATCGCTCTAAAGCTGCAATACGCCCAGGTTTTCCTGCGAGTCTAGCATGAAGCCCCACAGACATCATTTTGGGGCTAGTTTCTCCTTCTTGGTACAAAACATCAAAAGCATCCTTGAGATAGGTATAAAAATCATTGCCACTATTAAACCCAGGAGCCACACAATATTTCATGTCGTTATTATCGAGGGTATAGGGAATAACTAAATGGGGTTTGCCTGAAACTTCCACCCAATAGGGTAAGTCATCGTTATAGGCATCAGAATCATAAAGAAAACCACCTTCTTCCACAATTAAGCGACGAGTGTTAATACTAGGTGCATAACGGCAATACCACCCTAATGGGCGATCTCCTGTTAAGTTTTTGATCGATGCAACGGCTTGATTAATATGTTCTCTTTCTTCTGCTTCATCCAGTAAGTGATAGCCAATCCACCGCCAACCATGACAACAAATATCATATCCTGCTTCGACAATAGCTTGGACAGCTTCAGGATTTCTTTCTAAAGCTAATGCTGCCCCAAAAATAGTAACTTTAATGTCCTTTTTCTTAAATAAGCGCAATAATCGCCAAAATCCTGCCCTACTACCATATTCATACACCGACTCTACTTGTAAATCTCGCATTCCTTGCGCCATACAGGCACCAGGTACTTCTCGCAGATAGGTTTCTGAATGCTTATCTCGATCAGGAATAGAATATTCTGAACCTTCTTCGTAATTGAGAACAATCTGTAAAGCTATTTTGGCATCTCCAGACCATTGTGGATGGGGAGGATTAGCTCCATAACCCACTAAATCCCTTGGATAAGGCATAAATTATCATTTAAGTCTAATATTTCACCAATAATCTAAGAATTTTAGTAAAAAATACTGTATAAGATCATACTTCCGTACAAAAATAAGAAGTGTAGAGAAGTAATATATCACCTCCCTACACTAAGATTTGTTCGCTTCGATGTTGACACTCTCCGCGCTAGAAGCGGCGGAGATTCTTAAGAGATAAGAATCCTTAAAGGGTTAGCCAAAAACCCGCTACTCTCTCGCCTACCCCTTCCAACCTTCCCACCCCCTTCAACTTCCCCCTGCAAGGGGGAAACCTAATGTTCCTCTCCTTTCAGGAGAGGGTAGGAGAGGTGGGGAAGACCATATGTTCTCTCCTTTCAGGAGAGATTAAGAGAGGTGGGTCTGAGCATACTTTTAATTTAGGTGTACCTAGCTATGTTTATCTGTTTTGTTTACCTATTCCTGAAAGCTTTACTTGCAAAGGCTAGGTAAGCGAGTGTTTAACACTGAGTTTTGGGTTTCCCGCAACTACCTTTTAATGCTTAGTGTCCAGAGCGAGTAGTCTCACCATCAATTCAGAAGTCCTTGGGACTTCCTAGTACGGAAATTTTACCATATTCACGGGTATTTTAATGCCCCTCTCGTGTTTCCTGAGTGCCTGCCCCTTGGGGTTTCCTCAAGTTTTCATTCCGCACTTCAGTTTGTAGTTGGTAAAAAGTATGGGACTGAATGCAGTTTTTATCCTCGCTCGGCAACCAGAAACAGAAGCTTTTTAAGCGACAAAATACTTTGATTGCAAGTTATTTTCATTAACCGATAATTATTGAGAATAACTGAGCAAAAGAATAATATTTTTCGCTTTTTTCAAGTTTAAAATATTAAGTAAAACTCTGAAGACTAGCCAGATAAAATATAATATTTTTGGCAATGCTTGGAGAAATAATTAAGAGTTTCAACTCTAGAATCAGTCAAGTTCACAATGTGCTTAACTCCATTTAAAACAACTAGATGAATACCTTGAAAACATTGAAATATCCAACGTAGAGTTGGTTTTTCTGTAAGTTTTCCTAATTGATTTTTAACTCCTGTCTGGTTCTGTTTTAGATTCGCTCTAAGTTGTCTTTGACCAATAGTATAGACTAATAAAGATAAACCCATTAACATCGCCATAGTTTCTATTCTTGACGGATATTTTAGAAAAACTGAATCGGCAACGGACATCTCACGGTTCTGAGGAGACCTCAGAACCCGTGTCCTCAAAAATAAAGGATCTTTGAGGAATCGAAATCCTCTTTCACAAGATTGTTGTCCTTTATATGCTGTAAGAATCTCAGAGGAACTTAAATTCTTTAAAACATTAGTGGCTAAAATAAAACGCCCCGCTTTTTTATTTTCTTCTGCTATTTTTTCAGATTTTTGCTCAAAAATAACCCTAGCTTTATAAACGGTTTTCTTGGTTTTCTTGTCTGTTGTTTTCGCCACATCTTTTAAGACTAAATCATGATATTTGAGCTTTTTTTGTTCGCACTCAAATACCGCTTTTATTTCAGTTCTATTTTCATATTTTTTCTGGGATAAAGAAGTAACTAAAGAATTGGCTTTTGCTTCATCTTTAATAATCTTTCTTGATAACTGTTTTAAATCAGATTCTTTTCTAGCTGCACTTTCTATAATTATCCATTTTTGTTTTATTCCTGCATAATTACTCTCTGCTTGCTCCGTCCTTACGCTGAGGAAACCTCAGCGCGGGCGGTGCGCTTTTTCAACGGCTTTATAACTTTCTCTATCAGTTTTAATAAATTCCGACTCTGGGATTTCTTTGACATAGAATTGAGCAGCTTTAATTGATAATGGCACTCTAGTTATCCATTTTAAATGCTTGATTACTAATAAGTTATCTGCGGTATAAAGTGCGCTATCTGCTACAAATATACTGTCGAAATCTACCTGTTTTTTAAAATTAGATAATAGTTGAACAAATTTGGCTTTATCGTTATCATTACCATTACCACATGCTAAAAATAGAGGAACTCCGCCATCTCCACTTGCTATCAAATTAATTAAAAATTGCTTTAAATCTGGTCTTTTATCCTTTGAATATCCATGAACTATTTTAATAGGAGTAGGCTCGGTGTTCTCTGGCGTCGCAGTTTGACAAATTTCATAATCTCCTTCTAAAGATATCGATGTAGAATCTAAATGGGAATATTTATTGTCAATTCGGTATTTCTTAAAGGCTACTAATGCAATTGCCAAAAATATTTTATTCAAGCCAATTTTATAGAGTTTATCCATAACTCTACCAATTTTATCGTCATTAAAATCCTCTGGATAAATTCCCACTCCGAAGAGATGTTCCGTCGCTTTATCGTTAAAAAATTGCGGAAATAAATATAAGGGTCTGGAAACAAAGCCCATAGCATTTAAAATTATACTTTTAACAATTATTCCACTATTTAACTTTTCTTGAGCTTTAATGTCTAACTGTTCATTGATTATTTCTACTATTCCTATTTCATCTATTAGACCAGCTATTATTCCGTTTAGGATTAATTGTTTGAACTTCAATATTGGCTAATTGACTCATTAAAATAAAGTAGAAAAATTCTTTTTATTAGTAATCATTTTCTCTTATTTTTATCGACGGCAAAACTATTTTCTTAACATTATTTAATCAAACCGTCGCATTTTGATTGATTTGTAGAGCAATTCCTCTTAGCGATCGCCATTCTAGGACAAAAACATAGTCTTTACATATTACATTTTGACGTGCGGAAAGAGAATTATACTTCCAAAGCCTCCAGTGTTGATCGAGACGAGATACCTGTTTACAACGCCGACAACCCTACCAAGAAAAAGTTCTCTGGTAGAAGGGTAAAGCGTGGATTGTATAAAACAAAGGCTGGTCATCTGATTAACGCGGATGCTAATGGTAGTTTGAACATAGGTTTTAAAAGTAGTTACAAAGAGGTTTTCCTCGGAGTAAGTAGGGTCTGTTTGACGCAGCCAGCAAGGGTTAACGTCCTGCGAGATTCCCTTTCTATAGCGCAAGCTTAGGAAGGGAGTACGTCACTGTCACTGTTTTGAAAGGAGTGTTGGGGAAAGACGCGGTGGGGAACGCCGTGAGCAATCAAATCGATGGGACACTGATAGGTTTGCTCGATCATTTGTGGCGTAATTAGCTTGTCGTTGTGGTAGAACAGGCGGTGGTTGAGGCATCCTACTGTCTTAAC
>JASJDF010000413.1 GCA_030065715.1 Xenococcaceae cyanobacterium MO_188.B19
TTGATAGATATTGATGATGCCCCAAAGTTTCTGCTCCACAAAAATCGGCATTCTGACATAAGCTTTAACATCTAATCTTTCCAAGACTCCGATCAAGCGTTCTTCCAGTCCTGATTGGTTCACGTCACTAACAATACAAGATTCGCCATTTTTATAGATTCCTCCTTGACTTTGTTGTAGATAAGGATAAGAGTTTTTGGTAAATGTACTCAGAAAAGTAGCAGCTTGAGAAGATTTAAAATCTTGATCAATAGGTGCCTCTACAATATTTGCACCACTCCAGTCAGAGTTAAAACGATACATGCTAGTTCTTTCGACTGCTAATAATTTACGAGTTTGTTGAGCAGCAATTTCTAAAGCACTCTCCAACATGGGAGTGTCTCGCATCCGATCAATCATCTGAGCCAGACTTTTTTGTCTTGCTACTGTTTTTTTAAGTTGTTCGGTTGTTTCGGCTTGTTCGATGGCAATTCCCAATTGAGGGGCAATTTTAAGCAGCAGATTTAGTTCGTTGGATTGCCATTCCCTTGCTCCAGAGTTTTGATAAACAGCAAATAAACCCCAGAGTTTATTTTCTTGAAAAATTGGGACGATGATATAAGCTTTGGCTTGATATTTTTCCAGAGACTGTAAATAACAAGAAGAAAAGCCAGCACTATAGATATCATTAACGATCTGGAATTTTTTGCCTCTGGTGTAGTCTCCCCCTTTATTAGCCTTAAAGTAGGTATCGTTATCCAAGGCAGGAGTGGCTTCTAAGTATTTCAAAGTACAGGTACTAGAAGCATTCATCTCGGTACTGTAGAGTTCTTCATCGGTTTGTTGCAGTTGCATTACTGATACCCAACCAGAAGACATAGATTCGGCGAGAACCTCTCCACTCCAATCTTTTTTGAACTGATAGACTACAACCCGATCGCATTCTAACAATTGGCGAACTTCATTAGTCGCAGTACGAAAGATATCTAATATGTTTTGTGATTGCTGAATTTTTTGTACAATTTTAGTAACGGCTCGTTCTTGTTGAGCAATTTTTTCTTGTTCCTTAACCTGATTCTCAATTTTTCTGAGGGAATCAATCTTTGCCATCCCAATTCCTACTTGTAAACCAATTTGTCTGAGAACATCAATTTCGTCTTCTTTCCATTTGCGAGAACCTGAATTTTGATAAACTGCTACTAGTCCCCAGAGTTTCTTATCTGTAGCCATGTCTCCAATAAAGATAGGTGCGATGGCATAAGCTCTGGCTTCAAATTGCTCTAATAACTCAATATGACAAGCTTGATGACCAATCATGTATATATCATCTACAGCTAAACATTCGCCATATTTATAACGTCCCCCCTGATTTTCTTGAAGGAAAGTGTCTTTGACAATAGGAATACTATCAATTAGTTTTGACCAGCCAGAAGCCACGGATTCGGCGATAAATTCGCCACTCCAATCATCATTAAAACGATAGATGGCTAAACGATCTGCTTGAAGTAATTTTCTTCCTTCTTGGGTTGCTACTTGAAAAATAGCTTGTTCATTGTTAGCAATTTGCATTCTCTCTAGCATTTTGCTTAAGCCTTTTTCTCGTTGAATTGCCTTTTCCATTTGTTTAGTTTGGAATTGACTATTACGGAGAAATAAAGTTTGTTGTAAAGGAAAAGCCATCTTAGCAGCTTGTTTAATTGCTTGATTGACTTCCGACTTTTGCCAATTGCGAGCATTAGAATTTTGATAGACTCCTAATACCCCTAAAAGCTGATTGTTATATTCAATAGGAACGACAATATAAGCTTTAATTTGTAAGCCTTCTAAAGTTTCAATAAAACAGCGAGCAAAACCTTTAGTATAAATATCATTAACTACATAATACGGTTTATATTCATCTGTTTTAAGGGAATAATCAAGATCAAAAGATGAATTGGCTTTATCCCAATTATTTCCCACAGATTCTGCTACAATTTGACCACTCCAGTCAGGATTATAAGCATAAACCACAGTTCGGTCTGCTTTAAGAGAATCTCTGATCTGATTCAGAGATTCTTGCATTAATCCTTGCATTTCTCGATCAATTTTGCCCAAAACATCTTGCTGTTGACCAAACTGATAACTAGGTTCATTTTTTTCTACAACAATAGTTAACTCTCTGGTAATACGTTCAACTAAATTGATTTCTTCTTCTTCCCAAGAACGAGGTTGAGAACATTGTTGAACTACCAATAATCCCCAAACTTTATTAGCAGTATAATTGTCTGTTTCCAAAGAAAAAGAATTAAGAGTTATAGGTATATTTAGAGATGCTTTGATCTGAAATTTATCTAATAATTGTTTTTGATAGGGACTAAGCTGACTATTTTCTGTATTATGAAGCGTGATAAAGTCTCTAGATTGATAGTCTAAGATGTTCTGACCACCGAAGGTACTACAAGGGATAATTTCATCTTGAGTTGGAGTCCAACCTTCTGAAATTGATTCTGCCAAAACTCTTCCTTCATTTTTATCTTCAAAATGATAAATTAGAACTCGATCTGCCTTCATATTCTGACGTAATATCGAGACAGTTTTATCAAGAAAAAAATCAAAATTTTTGGCTTTGCGAATCTGTTTGACAATTTTATTTGCCCGTTCTCTTTCCCCTTTGAAAAGATTAGTTTTGATTTTTTTTATCAAATCATCTTTGGATGAAGATATATTACTCTCTTGAACTTGTCCTAAACTATTATTATTTGAAGTAGTTGCAATTTCCATAGTTCTTTAGTGACGATTGATGACCCTTGATTTAAAATATTGGTTTGAATTTTCTTGGGTTTACTGGATTGGTCTAAATCCTATATTTTCAGTAAACCTTTTTGTTGTCTGCTCTATTTAGTGATATTATTCCCAAATATCAGTATCTAGTTTTCAATTTATTCATCTCTTTTAAGAATGAAAAGTGCTTTGTTAGGAAAAACAGATTGAACAGAGTCATTTAGGATTGAGCAACTCAGAAAACAGATGTATAGCTGGTTGAATTGATCTTAAAAATAATAAGCAAAAGTAAGAAATGAAGTGTTTAATCTACAATTTCATACAAAGAAATATCTAAAATACTTCAAAGTCATTGCTATTTGTAAGTGCTAAAATTAGGATTAATAGAAAAGAAGTGAAAAACTTCTGGCGCATTTATTAGCATTACTATATTGTTATCTTTATCTGTTAAATATCCATTAAGAAAAGGTAGGATATCTTCAGAAAAAATCTCTGAAGAAGGAGCTTTGAATTGTTCGATATTTTGTTCCACTATATTATCTATTTGCGGAATTACTAATCCCAAAGATTGTCCTTCTATCTGAATTACCATCACCAGCACCGTATTATTATTGGGATCAAAAGAAGGCGGATAACCGAGAAGATTCTCTAAATCGACGATCCACAACATTTCACTACGCCAACTGTAAATGCCAAGAACACAATAAGGCATTTGAGGCACTGATAAAATTTCTGAAATAGAGACAGTAACAACTTCTGTTACAATTTCTGCTTCTAATAAAGCCAAGTCTCTACCACTAGCAGAACTGGTAATTACATCATTACTTCCGAGATAAAATTGGAGAAATTTACCAACTTGCTGATTTGTAGAGCCTCGATCTTGTTTAGAATTAATGCTGAAAGATAAAGAATTAGAAGAAGATGTGCTTAACATAACCATTGTGATTCTTTTATTTAATGAGTTGTTCTACTTTTACTAGTAATTCATCTCGATTAACTGGCTTGGTAATATAAGCATCTGCTCCCACCACATCTCCCCACATTTTGTCGGCTTCTGTGGATTTAGAAGAACATAAAATGACTGGAATGGGTTTGGTATTTTGATCTGCTTTAAGACTGCGACACATTTCAAAACCGCTTTTTCCGCCCATCACTACATCTAGAACTATCAGTTGCGGTTGATAGTCAGCTATTTTTTCCATTGCTTCTTCGGCACTTTCTACATCTAAGACAGTTAGACCAGCTTCTGTAAGATAAGTAGTCATAATCCGTCTATCTGTTAAACTGTCATCAACAACCAATACTTTACTCATAACTTAATTGCTCTAAGGCAAAATGCGTAGTTGAACTATTTAAAGAGTTCCCAAAAACTTTTTGAAACTAACAGTAACAACTGTAAAAGTTTCATGGGATGAAATATATACTAGAACTTAAACTAAATGGGATTGGGAGTCATTTGACCTTGAACCTGATTCAGTTCGGCTTTAGACGGCATATTTTCTGCGATCGCTTCATGAATTTTCTCGATTTCAACAGGTTTAGCCACAAAGTCATTAGCCCCTACCACCTTAGCTCTAACGCGATCGACAATTCCGTCATTCCCTGTCAAAATCACTACGGGAATATGTTTGAGTTTAGATACTCTTCTAATCTGGGAGCAAATTTCGTAACCGTTAACAATGGGCATCCCAATATCGAGAAAGATTAAATCAGGATTGGCAGCAATTAAACTGGGAACAGCTTGGAGAGCTTGTTGAATACCCACAAACCTATATCCTGCTTTGGTGATAATTTGCTCCATGATATTGCAAATTTGGGGGCTATCATCAATACAAGCAATTAAGGGTTTTTTACTAGAAACTTTGGGTTTAGCATCAGTAGCACCAATATCTTCAACTTTGAGATTAGGCGGTGCAATATCCCCAATAGATAACAACTCTAGTAACCCTTGATTGAGATAGGGAACTAGAGAGGAAGTGAGTCTCCTTACATCCTTGTTCATCCGTGCAGATAAATCTAGGAGAGTTCTTTTTCCATCAAGAAGTTTGAGAAAATTTTGAAAGACGATACCGGAAACCTCTTCTCGTAGTTTATCTTGCTGTTTCATCATTGGGGCTAGATGAGGTGACCACTGTCCTAGTCCTTTTTCTTGCCAAATTAACCAGGCTTGCTCTGTTTCTAATAGTACTTCTTCAATATTGACTAGAGAAATGGACATCTGTAAGCCAGACGTGAGAAAGGAGGAGGTGGATGCAGTTTCTGGCGTAATCTTCAGAGGACTTTTGCTTTCCTGTTGTAAGAGATCGAAGAAAACTTCGATGGCTCTGCTTTTGATCACTTCTGTTGCTTGTTCTCGTTGCAGTAATTTTCTTTGTAATAAAACGGTTAAAACGTAATAGTCTCCACATTCAAATTCTGCATCCTTTCTGAGTTGAAGATTGTTCCAATTAACTTTAGGACAATATTTATCTAGTAATCTTTTCCATGAACGATGGGGATGAATTCCGCCGTCAGTCCAAACTAATCTCCCTAAACAAAGAT
>JASJDF010000414.1 GCA_030065715.1 Xenococcaceae cyanobacterium MO_188.B19
TACGGTAATTTAAGTTTAGAAGTCAATGTAGTAGGAACAACTCCAGAATTCCTCTCAGTACGCAATTTTGAAATAGCAAGAGGTCGTTTTTTCGATGGGCAACAAATTCAACGCCATGATTTAGTAGTGGTTTTAGGGGCAGATTTAGCCAAGAATTTATTTCCCCAAGAAGATCCTCTAGGAAAAAAAATTCGCCTTAAAGATACCAGGCTAAAAGTTATTGGGATTATGGCTCCTAAAGGTTCTTTACTGGAAAGTAATCAAGATGAATCCGCTTTTGTTCCCGTTACAACAATGACAAAAAAAGTCGTGGGTAACACTTCTCCTTATGGTGTGGAAGTATCTGCTATTACTTTTACGGCTAAAGATAAGGCTAGTATTCGGGCTGCGGAGTTTCAAGTAAGAAACTTATTACGGTTAAGACACAAGATTACTGACCGAGATGATTTTGCTATCCACACCCAAGATAAATTCTTACAAACCTCAAATTTGGTTTCTTTAGGTTTAACTACTGCCTTAGTTGCGATCGCAGGAGTTTCCCTAGTAGTCAGCGGTATAGGCATTATGAATGTCATGGTTATGTCAGTCAAAGCCCGTACTGCTGAAATTGGTTTACGTAAAGCTGTTGGCGCTTCTGGGAGGGATATTCTGACTCAGTTTCTGATTGAAACCATTTTATTATCCCTCTCAGGTGGAATTATTGGGGCTGGCATTGGTGCGGGGGGAGTTATGTTAGTGACTCTAACAACCCCCTTACAAGCCAGTGTTGCACCCATAGCAGTAATTATCGCGATCGCAAATTCCTGTGGAATTGGACTTTGTTTCGGGGTAATTCCTGCTAAGAGAGCAGCAAAACTAGACCCAATGATAGCACTTAGAAATTTAACTTAAGCGTTAGGTAACAGAGAGTTGGGCAATTCATCCAGAGTGATATTAACTGAGTCACAAAAGGCTTTCATCTGTGCCACTGTCATAGTAGGTTCAGCTTGTCCCTTTTCCCATCGGCGAATTGTAGATACAGCAACGCCAATATCTCTGGCTAATTGTTCTTGTGATAATTGAGCAGTCAACCTTAACTTTTTAAAAGGAGAATTGGTAGTTTGTGGTTGACCTTTTCTTGGTCTTGTCATGGCAAATAAAATGTAAACAGAATAGATTGTTGATTCGATTCGTGGGAAAAATTAACGGTTTTTAGATATTTTTCGCACTAAGTGCGATTAGAGAATTTCCCATAGTCCCTTGTAAATATCATATATACACCGTTATATTGAATTGTTTTTAGGCTCTAATCGTACACAATATACTACGCTTTAAAGTCAAGTGAATTTTTAAACGTTTTTTATAAGCAAAACTTATAAAGTAATTAGGGATGAGGTTGGTTTATCCCTAATTTATTGTGCAGATCTAAGTCAATTAAATCGCTTCTAGTGTAACCTTACACAAAGCTGATAGTTTATAACTTATGCTCTCAAAAAAGTTATGAACTATAAACTTAGAAATTTAGATAGGATTTTAACATTGGTGTTAGCTAATTTTATAATTAGCAATACGAGCAAAGCTTGCAGGTTCTAAACTTGCTCCTCCAACTAATACCCCATCTATTTCTGATTGTGACATAATCTCATCAATATTATTGGGTTTAACTGAACCACCATATTGGATAGAGATATTCTTATTTTCTAGCTGTTGACGAATAACGCCAATAACTCGATTAGCTTCTATTGATTCACAAGTATCTCCTGTCCCAATTGCCCAAATTGGCTCATAAGCAATAACTAAATTACTCTGATCGATATCAACTAAATCTTCTTTTAACTGATTAATTATAATTGTTTCTGTTGCTCCCGTATCTCGTTGCTCTTTTGTTTCCCCTACACAGAGAATGGGAGTAATACCGTGTTTTTGAGCAGATTTGAGGCGAAGATTTACTGTTTGATCAGTTTCGCCAAAATATTGACGGCGCTCGCTATGACCGACAACTACATAGCTAATACCAATCTCCGTGAGCATATCTCCTGAGATTTCCCCAGTGTAAGCTCCTTTGTCTTCCCAATGAATATTTTGCGCCCCTAGTTGAATTCTACTTCCGTGAAGATTTTTTGACATGATACTAAGGGAGGTAAAAGGAGCGCAAAGGACAATTTCTCTTCCTTCTTCAGTGTTTTGAATCTCGGATTTGAATTTTTGCACAAATTCTAAAGACTCTACTTGAGTCTTGTGCATTTTCCAGTTACCAGCAATTACGATCTTTCTCACAGCTTGATTACTTTTAATTTCTACTTTCGATTGCAAACTTAAGTTTACGACCAAAGTAGAAGTTAAGGCTAGATTATACACAAATGGAATTAGTTAAGTGTGAGTAGTTCACTATAATGTGAGTTGATAGCTTTGACGGCGAGATAGGCTTGCAGTGAGTGAGCATCTCTGAGCACCGTCTTAGAAAATATGGGAACGTAACATGGGTTTATTTGATGATATCAATCGTTTTTTAGAAGACAGGTTAGATGAATTTTTACGCAACAATCCCCATTTAGAATTACAAGCAATTGAAGATCAACTTAGAGAACAAGAGCAAGACACCCAAAAACTGATTGCCGAACTACAGCGCAAAGAAAGCAGTCTGCAACAAGAGATCATGGATATTGCCGAGAAAATCCAGACTTGGCACAGTAGGGTTAGTAAAGCCCAAGCAGCCAATAGACAAGATTTAGCAGAAGCAGCCAAGGAAAGAGAGGCTGCTCTACTGCGCCAGGGAAATCAAGTTTGGGGGCAAATGGAAGCAACAAAACAGCGCATTTTGCAATCAAAACAACTACTAGAACAAGTTAAACAACGCCGTCAAGAAGTTAAAGCCCAAATTGCCCAACAAGCAGCTAGAGATAGCTCTTACAGTAATAGTTATACTACTGGTTGGGAAAAGAATTTTGCTAATACTAGTTACAGTAAAGCCGTCGATCCTTTAGAAGCAGAATTCCAAAAATGGGAATTGGATGATGAGTTGGAACAAATGAAAAGAAATATGGGCAAGGGATAATAATTTTGTGACTTTAAGCTAGTACACATTTAGCTTGCTTGTTTTAGTTGATGGGGAGACTAGGGAACTAGGAGATTTTAACATGGTTCAAGGTGACAATACGCGATCGCGTATTGCTCTTAATTCTAAATAGTTTTATTTTGTATTTTGTATTTTGATTTCTATATTTTGTATTGCTTCCAATATCAATTTATTTTGGTGATGAACGTTCTTTATTAAATTAAATTTTTCTTCATCTTCTTTATTTTTTGCTATGTTATAGGCTTCTTGTAATATCAAGATACATTGCTGATAAACTACCAAATCTTGGCATATTAGTTCGGTTATCAAATTAAATACTATAACGGTAAAAGTAAACACTCCAATTCCACTTTTTGCAATGTCTGTACAATTGAATAAAACAATATATAGCCAATGGTATTGTGCAAATCCAAAGTCCATAAACAGCATTAAATATAAAAGTATTAGGAAAATTCAATTTTAAAAAATCTGAATTAATAATAAATCAATTATCATTATAAAAACAATTATTACTAACCATCGGTTCTTCCAGATACCATCAATAACAATTTTCTTAGGGGTGATTTTTTAGTCAATGAAATTAAATTTACGATTTCCTTTAGGAATAAATCCTTTTAGTTCTTCTAAAATCCTAGCTGCTTTTTGTTGAGTATTTTGATTAACTTGTTGATAATTACTATTCTCTGATAAATTATTCATGATTCATAAAAATTTTTCAATAATATCTATAAGAAATAACAATTCGCTTTTTGGACTCGTAAAATTATAAGATTTACTTAATACTTGCAAACACAATGTAAACGAGGCATCATTATCTATGACTGTTAGTACTAGCACACCCGAATTTTGTCGAGGAATTGATTATTTTCAAGATAAATTGCCTGGTTTCGCGGAATATGGACAAAAGCCAGCAATAGGAGAGGGAGAAAAAGCTATATCATCTCCTACGGATAAAAATGCAGTTTATCAAACTCTTTTGGCAGCAGATGCCCTACGCTATCTCACACTACAAATCACTGCTAGTAAACAGTCAGGACACCCAGGGGGTTTTGCCAGTATCGCTGATGGAATAGCATCTTTAGTGATGCTTGGTTACAAAAATATTATTACGGAAGTGGGACACCATGCCCCAGGATTTTATAGTAAAGTATTCTTAGACCGTTCCCTAGAAGCGATGGGAATTAAGACAGTGCAGGATATGCGCGATCGCTTTCGGGAAATGCACGGACTTTTAGGTCATCTTTCAGGGCAAATTCCTGGCTTACTCAACCCCGCAGGACCATTAGGACAGGGGCAACATTTTGCGATGGCGGGTGCTAAACTCCATCCAGGGGTCTTATTTCCTGTAACTATTGGAGATGGTGGTTTGGGAGAACCCTACGTCATGAGTAGTTTTGGTCATTTTCATACCGCTTATCCAGAAGTGACAAACTTTTTACCAATTTTAGTTTGGAATGGATACTCTCAAGAACATCACAGCATGGTATCCACCAAAACTAATGAAGAAATGATCACCTACTGGAAAGGTAATGGTTTTACCGAAATCATTTTAGTAGATGCCAAGGATTACAACGATACCAATCAGCCAGGAGACTATGTAGATAGTACCGAATTTTCCTTTGAAGGGAGAATGGCATTTACCCAAGCCTTATTGGAAGCAACCGATAAAGCTGCTAAATCTGCTCTGGGAGGTAAACTTACCGTACTAATTGTTAAACAATTAAAAGGTGCAGGAGTTCATAAAAGAGGAGCTAAAGCCCATAACCTATATCCAGGGGATACAGTAGATAAAGATTATATCGCTAGTGCGCTCAAAGATAGAGCCTTAACCCCTGAAGCTTGGTCGTTAGTAAGACAGAATTGTTTCAGAGCAGGTGGTGGTTCTTCTGTTGATACTGTAGTTACAGAACAAGAATTACCTTTACCAGATTTAGGCGCAATTCCTCTACAAGAGTTTACTGTGGGAGGAGATAAAAAAGTCGCTACTACTGCGATGGGTGAAATTGTTGCTTATGTCGGACAACAAGACCCCAATTTTGTCGTTACCAATGCAGATGGTAATGCAGCATCAGGTATTAACAATATTAATGTTGCTCTCAAAATTGTTCACCCTACAGTAGATGAAGATTATTTCCAACAACCCCAAGGACAGGTTTATGAACCTCTTAGTGAAGATGCTTGTGCTGGTTTAGCTGCTGGTTTAGCTTTATTTGGGGCGCGTAC
>JASJDF010000415.1 GCA_030065715.1 Xenococcaceae cyanobacterium MO_188.B19
CGTTACTTTAGTGAGTTGCTATCGCGATCGCAACATGACAGAATAGTATTACGTAATGGCAAATCTATAGATAGTACCTTACCAAGTTATTCCGAACTAGATGATTTGACATTTAACATTTAACATTTATCATTTATCTACTAAGTACTAACTACTAACAATGAACAATCAACAATCAACAATCAACAATCAACAATGAACAATAAAATTATCAATTCTGAATTAAATGCTATTCAAGAGCCAATTACTAGTGCTTCCCCAGAAGTAAAACAAATTATTGAACAAGTCTTAAACTTAGAAAAAGCCAAACTATATCTTAAAAGTCCTCGTAATATTAATGAGGAAATTTTACAGATTATTAAAAATGTAATTCAATGAAATTGATTACTTTGCAGTTATGTAACTTTAGACAGTTTTATGGCAAGACTATTCCAATTAAATTTGGTAGCGATGCAAAAAACACCACTGTAATTCATGGTAACAATGGTGCTGGTAAAACCACAATTTTAAATGCTTTTACTTGGATTCTATATGAGCAGTTTACAGCTGCTTTTTCTGCTCCAGAATTGTTAATTAATCAACGAGCCATTCAAGAAAGTAATGTAGGAGTATCCGTAGAATGTTGGGTAGAATTACAATTTGAGCAAGAGGGTAAACGCTATCAACTCAAACGCAAATGTTACGCTACAAGAAAGTCTGATAATACCATTGAATATACCCAAGCAAAATTATTTATCTTGGTATCAGGAGATGATGGAAAATGGTATCCACCTTTAGAAGAGCCAGAAGATATTATAGGACAAATTTTACCTGCAAGCTTACATCAATACTTCTTTTTTGATGGAGAACGAATTGATAACTTTTTCCGTAATAATAGAAATAACAGTATAGCGGAAGACACAAAAGAATTACTAGGAGTTAAAGTTTTAGACCGAGCTATAGAACATCTTAGAAAAGCAGAAAGAATTCTTCGGGAAGAATTACAAGCTATTGGCGATCCTCAAACAAAAAAATTACTAACTCAGCAACAAAAATTAGAATTATCTATTGAAGAAGCCCAAAAACACGTAACAGCAATTATTAACAGGGTAAAACAATTAGAACAAGATAAAAAATATTTGGTTTCTCAACTGCAAAAATCAAATGGGGCAGATCAACTACAGGATTTAAAAAATAATTTAATTCGACAAGAAACTAATCTCAGAAAAAATTTAGTCAATATTAAAAGTGAACTCAAGCAATTATTGTCTCGACATAGTTATTTAGTTTTTCTATCTAACATCACAGCACAAGCTTTAGATAAGATTCAAAATTCTCGTCAGCAAAACTTGTTATCTTCTGGAGTCAAAAAAGAATTTATTCAATATCTTTTAAACCAAAATCAGTGCTTATGTGGCAATCCCTTATTACCAGAGACAAGCACTTATCAAAAAGTTGCCACTTTACTCAATCAATTAGAAAGAGAAAGTCTAGGTGCAGAAACTATTAATTTAGAAAGAGAAATTAATAATTTCAATCATAGATTAACCGAATTATGGCAAGAATTAGACCTAAAACAAAGTGAAATCAATCGTCAATATCTAGAACTTAATAAAATCGAACAAGAATTAGAAAAAATTAATAGCAAGTTACGCAATTATCCCGATCTCAATATTCAACAACTTCAAACTCAATTGGATAATATTGATCAAACACTCAAAGAGTTAGTCTTAGAACAAGGAATGACTCAACAGCAAATAAATACTTATCAGCAAGAAACCTCTAAACTATCCCAACAAATAGATAAACAAAAATTCCAAGAAACCAAACAAGTAGTTACCCAAAAACGCATCAGAGCAACTACTGATTCGATAAAGAGAATTATGGAAGTTAAAAACAGCCTAGAGGTAGAATTTCGCCGTTCTTTAGTAGAAAAAGTTGGAGAAATCTTTGATTCTATTTCTTTTACTCCCTATATACCCCAACTCAGCGAAAACTATGAATTAACTTTGACGGAACAAACATCTGGTCAGCTTTTGAAAGTAGCAGCATCTACAGGAGAAAATCAAATTTTAAGTTTATCTTTTGTGGGAGCCATTATAGATAGAGTCAGAGAATGGAGTCAGCGCAATACTCTTATGGGTCCAGACAGTAGCACCTTTCCTATTGTTATGGATTCTCCTTTTGGGAGTTTAGATCGGGTATATAGAAGACAGGTAGCAAAAGTAATTCCCCAATTAGCGAATCAGTTGGTTATTCTAGTGACAAAGACTCAATGGAGAGAAGAGGTAGAAACAGAAATGGCTAGTCTGATTGCTGAACAATATGTATTGGTTTATCATTCTCCTAAACCTGATTGTCAGAAAGATTGGTTAAAATTATATGGGAGTAATTATCCTTTAGTTTGCCAAAGTGAAAATCAGTTTGAATATACTGAGATTATATCGGTAAAGCCAATAGAAAAAGACTAGGCTGGGTTTAGTATCTAAGATTGCCAAACATGATCGGCTAAGATCAATATTCCACAGATCAAGAATTTTACTACAGCAATAAGTTTACTGAATATGGATTAGGAGAATAATTATAGATGCTAATTTTAACTAGGGACAATGTTGAGTGTTGTGAAGTTGCTGCATCAATTAATGGTCAGCCTAAAAAATCTCCTGGGTTTATTTATCGGAATAATGTGTTTATTAAAGTTAAACACTACAGTTCTGATGAATATGAAATTGCAATTAAAGACTGTCGTGAAAACTTTTTAGATAATGAAGAACAGCAAATTGCGACTTTGGTTCTCAAAGAGCCAGATACTATTAGTATTTGGATTCAAGATAATCGCTATAAGCCAGTAAACGATAGTATTAGAACTAAACTTAATTCTCCTCAAAAATCACCTAAAACTTCAGTTACCGATTCTGCTACAACTTTAAGATTAAGAGATTTAGTGGCTAGAATGCGGGGAAAAGATGGTTTAAAAATAAAAACTCGTCGCTATAAACTAAAACTGTATCAACGTTGTTTTTTAGGCAATGAAACAGTTGATTGGATAGTTGAAAATATTAAAATCGACCGAGCCAAAGCTATTAAACTTGGTCAGAAACTGATTGATAAAAAAATTATTCATCATGTGAGAGATGAGCATAACTTTAAAGACGAACCCTTATTTTATCGGTTCTACACTGATGAAGACAAAAGTATTTGGACAGACGAGCTTTAATGACAAATAACAACTGGTCTATCTTAACAAATTAAGACTATTTGCTAATTTGTATTGAGGGAAAATATAAGCTAAATCTTGATTAGAAATAGAGAGATGTTGTTTCATGATTTCTGCGATCGCATTTCTAAAATCTATCTCCACAGGTAAATCCCTACCTTGATAAAGTTCTGACTCCCCTAATCCTTGCCACTGATGATAAATCTTACCTCCATTGATTCCACCTCCTAAGAGCCACATTACATTACCGTGTCCGTGATCTGTCCCACCATTCCCATTTTCTTTTACGGTACGACCAAACTCGGAAATCACCACAATTACTGTATCAGAATACAAAGAACCAAGACCCTTAGCTAAAGTTGCTAAACCTTTCCCTAAATTAGGTAGAGAACGCTTAAACGTTGCTTTTTGTCCTATGTGAGTGTCCCAACCTCCAACTTCCATAAACGCTAATTGAGTCCTCGCATCACTAACCATCAATTGAGCCACTTCCCCCGCATCATCCACAAATTTATTAACTGAACCAGCATTACCATTGGCTGACATCATTTCTTGATTTAATTCTTCTAGGATGATCCCCCTAGCTTTAGTTCCTTCCTGATAAGCTTTACTTAAACTATCTTGCCCTGCATACATTAGGTCAAAAGCAGCACTTACTCGGGGTCTATCTATGGCTATCGGGCGAGTAGAATTCTTACCAGGAGTCAGATTAGCCACAGCCATTTTACCTTGTAAAATTTTAGGAGTAGTATTACCCACATTAATCGCTTGAGTTGGTCTGTCTTGAGGAAGACTAAATAAAAGTCGATTCATCCAGCCATCAGCAGTGCTTTTAACCCCTGGTGTTCCACTCTCCATATAATCTTGGGCATCAAAATGGGAACGAGTGGGATTGGGAGAACCAGAATTGTGGATAAAAGCCAGGCTTTTCTCTTTCCATAGAGGTAGGATATCTTTTAATCCAGGATGCAAGCCAAAAAAACCATCTAAATCGATCGCGCCTCCTTTTTCTCCAGGGTAAGGAACAGCAATAGTAGGTCTAGCTTCGTAGTAGCCTGAATCTTGATGGGGAACAACTACATTTAACCCATCTATTGCACCCCGCAGAAATATCGTAACTAAACGTTTGCGGTTGTTAATCCCTGAAACTTCTTTAGCTACCCAACTGTTACAGCCTACAGGAAGTAACATTGAGCCACTAGCTAAAGCGATGGTTTGGAGTAATTTTCTTCTTTTCATAATTGGTTAAATGTTAAATGTTAAATGTTAAATGTTAAATGTTAAATGTTCATCGTTCATCGTTCATTGCTCTTAATCTCCTTGTCTCCCTTGTCTCCCTTGTCCCCCTTGTCCCCCAGTCTCCTCGTTCCTCTCAGCTATCTACTCATCATTTCAGGACTTCCTAAAATCAGACTAGAGTGAAGCCGAGGAGGGCTTTTAGCGATCGCATTTTTCGTATTAGGAGAAAATTGATTTCCTAAAGTTGCTCTAAGTTGTTTAGCATTAACTGTTTTTTTATTGCTCAAACCACCATTGGCGATGGTATTGGCAAAACTAACTCGTTTTAACATTCCTTCAGGATTCAACCAAGCTTCTTGAGTATTCTGATAACCATCTGGAGTTGCACAACCATAGATTGGCATTGATAACTGAGCTAACATCCCTTTCAATCTCTTAATGTTAGGGTTTTTAATATTACTAGCTCGCAAGGTAGCAAGTAGATACTGATAAGGAGTTGTAAACTTATTTTGATAATATTTAGGGTCATTAAATTCTGGAGAATGGAATAAAGTATCTAATACAGTCTTGATATTTCCATCACTACTCTCAAACTTACTAGCCAGACGATTAACCAAACTAGCTGGTGGTTCATCCGCTACAAAATATTGTGCCAACTTATAACTGATAAACTTAGCAGTTTCAGGATGACTAGCTAGGATATCTAAAGCTTTTTCCCCTTCCTCTATTCCAGTCCCTGGAATAGTTTGACCTAGGAAAATCTTATCGGAATAATCATGACGTTGAGGAAAAAACCTAAAACTATTTTCGTCTCCCAAACCACCTTTACGATCAACACTCCA
>JASJDF010000416.1 GCA_030065715.1 Xenococcaceae cyanobacterium MO_188.B19
TAAAGGTTTTTCTGCTACTTTCTGTCTCTGCTGACTGTTATTGTAAACGATCCATCTGTCTGCGATCGCTATATATAGTTCAACAAAGTTTCTTCTTCCTCGTTCGTATCTCCTGACTATTATATCTTGTGGAATGTTGTGACCTCCAGACGCGACTCTTTTGGCAACACGACTAAGGGCTAACTCAGGACTATTTAACCAAATGTATATCAGATTAATCGTATATCCTTCAGCTTTACAACTTCTGAGAAATTTGGCAAAAGTACGGGCAGCCAGAGTAGTCTCAAAGGCAAAATCTAGATTTTCTTGGGCAAGATGCTGAAGCCTTTGAAGCATAATTCTACTAGCTTGAATTGCTGCTGAATCTACATCATTTGGATTCAACTCAGCAGCAATAATATCTGCATTAACAAATTGGACTTCGTTGTTCACAGTAGATAAAACCCTAGTGGCTAGAGTAGTTTTTCCAGAACCGTTACAACCACCAAACACGTATATTTCAGGCATGACATATAAAAGTAGTTTTCCTCAAAATAAAGCTCGAAGAGCATCATTATTAATCCTTAAAATAGAGGAATACCGTAAGTTATACATACATTTATTAGCAAAATAATCATCATAATAACTCCTCCGCCAGCCAAACCAAAAACAAAAGATACTGATGTTTTAAAAGCTTTCTCCTGAGACATTTTTTGAAGATTATTTTGTAGAAAATTAATATTTTCTAATAAATCTCTCAGCGATTTGTCATCTATACTTTGTTCCTCGACTATATTTTGAGCAACAGAGAAAAAAGTTTCATACTCAATTTTTTTTGTGTCTATATTTGGAGCAGATTTAAGACAATCAATCCCATCAACAATCAATACTTTTTGTGATGCTACTGGTAAATCTGGTATGCTCAGTCCTTGCTCCATTTTTTCCAAACAAAGAGAAGCAACTTTTGTATCAATACCAGTATCTTTGAGAGAAGGCTGAAAAACCACAATTATTAAAATTGTGGAAGCAAAAAAGAATAGAAAACCACAAATTGTTTTGAAAATAGACTCTGGATTTTGCATGATTTTATCCTCAAATTTACTTGATGTAAACAAAAAAAATATCAGAAGACAAAATATTAAATATTATTTTGTCTTGATAGTTAATTAAGTTAATTACGAAAACTCTGCCACTGAGTTAAAAACTCTTTAAGATGAAATTCATCACTATTATCTAGTAAAAGTTCCTCGACTAATTCTTGTTCTACTGAATATTGAAATTCATCGAAAATGCCCGCAAAATAACAGCAACGAAGGAAAACCAAGTATGTCGTCAAGGCATCGCATTGGTTGTAATTGATAATATCTTGGTACTTGCCGTCGAGCCACATCTGGGCAACATCATCGCCTGTGCCGTTGATTTTACTGGGGATGCCACAAGCCAGGGCAAATTCATGAAGCGAGGGCATGGCTTTACCCCAAGCCCCAAGTACATCGCTCAAATCTATATGTCCGCTTTCCCTGGCAAAATAATCTAATCCTTCCCAGGGTTTACTGGGTCGATGACAAAAGCCAGGAGCAGTAACCCCATTTATGACTCCTCGTTGGAGCAAGATTTTCAGATCGGAATTAGAAGACTTGAAACCAACTAATAACGGTCTTTCTTCACCTATCTCTTCCAAAAAATCCCCGATAATTTTACCTTCATCGTCGTCCAGAAAACAAGGGAAAGTTCTAAGCTCGACACTGACTTTTCCTTCACCATCTACATTTCTAGAAACAGCACAGAAAGAGACAATTCTTGAAAGAGTTAATTTCAGGAACGGGCGAGGAGAATCGTCGTCTGCACCAGCAGCATTCCACATTTCTTGGAAAACTTCTTCTTCGCTCATTTCCTGGGGCAAATTGTAAAGTCTTTTGCCCAAGTTGCTATCAGGAATCCACTCCCCGTCTATTGCCCAGATTGAACTGGGTAATGTTTTGAATTTAAACATGGTTACATTTTTTTAATTTGTCTTTTAAGAGGCAATGTTTTAATCATTTTTTTATGTAAATAAAGGCATTTGGACATTCCCGTCACTGTCGAATTGAGGCGTAATTTCATTTCCGACTGGCTCATCACCACTCCATTTATTGGGGAAAGTCTTTAACTTTATCAATTCGAGTATTCTCGCTTCCTCTTCTTGATTTATCAAATCAATAGGAGGTTTATCTAATTTGACCGCATTGATATTAACTTGGTTCTGGATCGATAATATCTTGTTGAGTAATCGGATTCTAGCTGACAAAGTCAGCGGTCCTTTCCGATTAGGAGATTTTGAATAACTACCGTCTTTTTTCTTTTCTCCGACTTTTTGCAGTCTGTTTTCAAAATTTCGCGCTTCTCTCCAAATCGAGCGCAACTCCAATAACGGCTTTAGATATTTCCATTGACTCTGTTTCACCAAATATTCTAGAGCCATATCGCGACTGGCAACGGGACACCCCACACAACCAGTACGAGCATTGATTTCAACAGCCTCATCTCCACCATAAACTTCTGCCAGCAATTCTGTATCAAAGCCAAGTTTTGGAGCATCCAACATCAGCCAATCCCAGATATGGCATACTCGCCAATGTAACAATGGACTTAATTTATCGCAAATGCTGTCAGGCAAATCTCGCTGAAACCAACCCTGACCACATTCTGAACCATTTTTGGAACAGGAAATAGCAATTCTTCGATCTCGCATTGCTGATTCTCCAATACGCACTCCGTTGAGCGAAAGTAACTTTCCTCTTGATTCGTACAACTTTTGCATCGCCAATTTCATCGGAGTCAACTTGATCTGTTGAGTACACCATCTGAGCGTCGAGTTATTTGGCGGTGGTACGCCACGCCCTAGTAAATAGACCATGAATCTTTTGTCCAACTCTGCCATCACTACCTTGGTTGACCAACCTTTTTCTTCTACTCTCTTTAACCTTTTAGGCTGAGAATTCCTGCTCTCTACCCGTTAAGGTGAGAGTCAGGATGAAAAGCCTGTGAGTCGGAACGTAGTGGAGGCGAACAATCTTTCCTCTGGTTCTGCACATATTTTTTCAAAACCTCTAGAGGGGCAAACCCAACAGAATCTATTGAGTAGCCATCACTCCAAAACCCTTTGCTCCAATCCCAATAAAATTGTCTCAACTCTGTTTCAAATTCTTTTCTAACCTTACGACTAGATACGCTTTTGAAGTTGTTGATAAATTTGCTCAGTTGCATTTGCGGGGCGTATCGAAATACTACGTGCAAATGATTTTCTTCCCCGTTCACCTCAATACATTCTGCTTGCCATTTTTGACATAGTTCTACAGATACTTGTTGTAGATATTCGATCATCTTAGGAGACATGGTATCTAGTCGGTACTTGGTGACTAAAACTAAATGAGCGTACAATCTTGACACTCCTCTGGAACGAGGTAAGTATTTACTATGAGACATACTTGATTTTTATCAGTGTGTTTATATATAATCTCATATATGAAGCTGACTTATCGATACAAACTACGACCGACCAAAGAACAAAACGCCACTATGATTGAGTGGTTAAATCTTTGTCGTCGCCAGTACAATTATCGATTGGGTCAGCGTTTTCGTTGGTGGGAAGAAACTAGAACACCGATTAATTCTTGTCCTCTCAATGTATCTGTAGTTCCTGTAGATAGAATTTACCAAGACATACCTGAATTTAGAATTCAGGTGAGAGATGGCAGAAAATTAGGAGAAGACGGATTACCTATTACAAAGAAAGGGGATAAACACCCGAATATTGTATGTGGCTATGTCCAGTGGAATACTGTTCAGTTAGGAGACTTAAAAAACACAAAAAAACTATTTCCAGAATACAAAAAGATTCATTCCCAGGTATTGCAAAATGTTATCAATAGAGTTGAGACTGCTTTCTCCAACTTTATTAATCCAGATAAAAACGGCAATCGTGCGGGGAAACCTAAATTCAAAGGGCTTCACTATTACAAATCGTTCACGTATTCGCAATTAAAAAACAAAGATATATCAGGAAATCAAGTTGATTTGTCTGGTATTGGTAAAGTTGAATTTGTTAGACATCGTCCTATTCCTGCTGGATTCGTAGTTAAGTTAGGCACAATTAAACTTGAGGCTGATGGCTGGTATTTGTCATTAGCTTTAGAAGATAAAACAGTACCAATAAAAGAGGATGAAGAAATTTGTCCCACTATTGAAAACAGCATTGCAATTGACGTTGGACTAGAACGATTCCTGACTTGTGATGACGGAAGTTATATTGAGATACCAAGGTTTTTGAGAAAAGCATCGGATAGATTAGCTCGATTACAAAGAGCTAAATCTAAATTACCCAAAGAAAATAGAGACAAACCAAAGCTTTATAGAGCAATAGCCAAACTTCATCAGAAAATTGCTAGGCAGAGACAAGATTTTCATTTTGTTACTGCTTATTGGCTGTTTTCCAAAGCTGATGTAGTCTTCATAGAAGATTTGAAGTTGAAAAATCTCATTAGGAGAAACAAACCTAAATCTGATGGTAAAGGTGGTTTTCTTCCTAACCGACAATCTCAAAGTTCTGGGATGAACAAATCTTGGTTGGATGCGGGACACTCTAGCTTTTTTCAGATATTAGAGTGGGTTGCCTGGAAACTCGGAAAAAGACTAATAAAGGTCAATCCTTGGGGAACTTCACAGCACTGCTACGCTTGTCTCAATAAAGTACCGAAATCTTTATCTGATAGATGGCACTCCTGCTCTTGTGGTGCATCCCTCAATAGGGATGAAAATAGCGGGAAACTACTAAAATTATTGGGGTTGGGACTTGCCTCAATTGAAACTGCCCCACCGAGGGAAAGAAGCCCGCTTTCTGTTTCGTTAGAAACGAAAGTCGGGTAGTTCACAATCTGCATTGCCGAAGCTTGTAGCGGAGGTAATTCCAATCTCGTATCTGCATACATCACAGTCAACGTTTTTGGTCTTTGAATTAATTCCCGTTCTATCAAATCAAGGGTCAAAGTAACTAAAGCAGTGCTATCTTTTCCTCCGCTAAAGCTGATTTGCCAATGCTCGTAATCTTGCCCGTAGGCATTGAAAGAAGCTATAGTTTCAGCGATCGCTTCTTGACTCGTGCTTCTTGACGACTCAAATATGTTGAGTTGCTTGTTAATCATCGTTCTGTTCTCATCTTTGGGGATAATTATTTTGTGGAGGTTTCATATGAAAATCAATAAAACCAGAAAATCCTCGATGCAACATAATCCTCTGGTTCGGGATAAATCTCAAA
>JASJDF010000417.1 GCA_030065715.1 Xenococcaceae cyanobacterium MO_188.B19
AGCCAAGTGACAAAAGTAAGCGTAAAAAAGGCAAAAAGCGGGGACCAAAGTATAATCATCCAGGAAAGACCAGAAACGGATTTGGGACTCCAGACCAGGTCGTGTCTCTAGAGCTAGAAAATTGTCCAGTATGTGAAGCCGAGTTAGAGTACGTAGAAGAAGCACCTCAAAAAGTGCAGCAAGTAGCTGAGGTAGTAGAGCAACCCGTAGAAATTCGAGAATATCGGCGACCCTTATACAAATGTCCCAATTGTGGTTGGTCTGGTTATAGCTGTTTACCCTTGGGGGTGAAAGAAGGTTTCAGCTATGGGAGCAGACTTTGTAGCATTGTCGGCTGGTTGGGTTATGGGGGCAACCTGACCTGGAGAAAACAAGAGTATGTGGTGGAATATGTCTTTGGAGTTCCCATTTCCCAAGGTAGTATAGCTAAAATGCAGCGGTGGTTTCAGGAAAGTATCGAGCCGAACTACCAGCAGTGGTTGAGCTATGTTAAGCAGCCTGGAGTGCGCTGTGTCGATGAAACGACTTACTGCATAGATGGCATTAAGTATTGGTTATGGGTTGCCACAAGCGAGCAGGTTTGTGTTCTGCTCTTAGCCTCCACACGCAGTAGTGCGGAACTGGAACAATTATTGGGGAAAGATTTTGGCGGCATTCTCACCAGCGATTGTTTTAGTGCTTACAGTCCTCAAAAAGCCAGGGCGAAACAGAAATGCTTAACTCATTTTGAGCGAGACCTGAAAGCTCTTGAAACCAGTCGCTTTGCTTCCAATCGGGAGTTAGCCAAGCGGGTAAGTCCCATTTTACATAAAGCTCGCACTGCCCACCAGGAATATCATGCTGGTCAGTTGAGTCTAGAGTAATCGTTCATTTCCCCCAGTCAAAAATGAGCCAACTGCACCTTTGTGGTGTATGTTTAGGGGATGGCTAATTTAGATAAAGACGATCTATCACAAATGAATCGGAGTTACTTCCAATCCTTGTCTCAGGACAAATTGGTGGAAGTAGCGGATAATCTACATCAATTAGCTACGGAGTTATGGGAAAAGCAGCAACAGAATTCCGAAAATAGCTCCCAACCCCCATCAAAAGATAATCCTTACGATTCACAAACAACAACAGAACAGTCGGAAGAAATCGAGGAATCTGAATCTAGTTGTGGTCAAACGGACTCGGAAAAAGTAGAGCAATCAAGAGTAAAAGAAAAGAAAAAGAAATCAAAGAGAAAGCGAGGGAAGCAACCAGGAGGCAAAGGATTTGGTCGCTCACAACCGCTTAAAGCTGAAGTCATCATTCCACACTATCCAGATTTATGTGCTGCTTGCAATCAGGATTTAAGAGAAAATAATGCTCAAAGGTATATGGGATATTATGTCCTGGAGTTAGAACCACAATTATTTGGCTTTAAGATCGTTACTCAGTTACATCACTACTATCAGACCACTTGCAGTTGTGGTCATTGCACACATGCCAAACCAGGAACAGGGTTGGTTTCTGTAGTGGAAGGAAGAAGCAAAGATTTACAACTTACAGAGTATGTTTTAGTAGGGTCATTCCTAGCAACATTCATTGCTTCATTGAGCGTTCGTTATCGGATGAGTCGCAGCAAGATTCGAGAATTTCTCAAAGATTGGACTAATACTGAACTAAGCATCGGAACCATAGATCGATGTATCCGAGAAACAGGCATTGCTTGTGTACCAGTGGTAGAAGAATTAGTTGAACAACTGCAAGAAGCAGATATCCTACATCTGGATGAAACTCATTGGTACGAGAGCGGAAAACTGCATTGGTTATGGGTAGCGGTTAGTACTAAAACCGCCGTATTTCATATTGGGTCACGCAGAAAAGAAGAATTATCCCATTTGGTCACAGAAGCTTTTTTGGGTTGGCTCATTAGTGATGGTTATGCGGTTTATCGTTCTCATCCAAAACGACAAAGATGTTTAGCTCATCTGATTCGTAAAGCGCGCCGCTTCGCGGATCCTGCGGGATCGCTATAACTGGTGCAATTAACCAAAAGGCGGCTCAAATCGGGCAATGGATTTTAGATGATTTGAGGGAATTAATTACTGCGATTGCCGATCTAGGAGAGAATGAAATGCCCAAAGTTGGCAAACTTCTGGCTCGCTTGACCAGAGTTTGTCATCTAGGAAAAAAGACTGAGCATAAGAAGTTACAAGCTTTAGCCAAAGAAATACTTAATGATTGGGATGCAATGGTAGCTTTTGTGAAAAATCCAGAGCTACCACCCACTAATAATGAAGCAGAAAGGGCATTACGCCATGCTGTAATTGCCAGAAATATTGGCTTTGGCACTCGTACAACAGAGGGCAGTTTGGCTTACAGTTCTCTATTGAGTGTTATTGAAACCTGTCGTTTGAGAGATATTAATCCTTGGACTTATATCGCAGAGGTTTTGGCAGGAGCGCGACAAGGTCTTTCTCCACCCCCATTTCCTGTTGGCAGTTAATTAATGGACATGGCGATCGCCTTGGGGCGAGGCATGTACACGATCGCCATGTCCAAGATTTCTCTTACTTTGTTGGAGGGGGAATGAACGATTACCCCAATAATCGTACTTTTGTCCTAGCTATTCCTTACCCTTTTGCTGCTAAAGATTCGGCAAATTTTGTCAAAGAAAAAATTAAACTAAATAATTATCAAAATTTACCTCTTGCTTTGGGACTCATCCATAAATTTGAATGTGATTTGTATGAAAACGCAATTATACCTATTGCCCTGGCTAATCAACACACTGCAATCAGCCTAGTCCCAGGTGGCACAGTTTTGAATATACTGACTTTAGATAAACTCAAAAATAATTAACTCCTATTTGCTTTACTTTTGTTCTTTTTCCCTAGTTATTCCCGATTCAGTAATATGCTGATAATTGCTTTATCGGTACTAATTCCTTAATTTCGTGTTAGATACTTATGTGGAAAAAGTCACATCGCAGTCGTAAACCTTGGTTCTTGTATTGTGCGGTCGCTTTTTTCACTTTTACAGTTACAGTTTCTTGTTCTCAGAATCAGCAATCGAATCAATCCCCAATACAAAAGTCTCATACAGGACTCAATCAGACTGAACTGAATATTTGGTGGGAAAAAGGCTTCAATTTACGAGAAGATGAGGCTTTCCGTACTATTATTGATGATTGGGAAAGAGCTACAGGAAATAAAGTCAAGGTATCTTTTTATCCTACTAATGAACTGTCAGAAAAGGTAGCCAGGACAGTTCGTTCGGGAAATTTCCCTGACTTGATTATGAGTCAGAAAGCTAACCCGACTCTTTATCCTCGTTTGGCTTGGGACAATAAACTGGAAGATGTTTCTGATGTCATTGAACCAGTTAAAGATTCATATCCCGAACATATTCTTAAAGCAGTCACTTATTCTAACGGTGTTACTGGTCAGTCTAGCTATTACGGCATACCAGTACATCAAGCTACCATATTTATTTTTTATTGGCAGAAGTTACTATCACTGGTGGGTTTAAGTTCTGAGGATATTCCTCAAGATTGGGATAGTTTTTGGCAATTTTGGCAACAGGCTCAGTTTAAATTAGCAAATCAACAAAATAAAGATATTTACGGCTTAGGATTACCTTTTTCGGTTAATGGATCAGACGATCTTTATCTCTTATTCGAGCATATTTTAGAAGCATATGATGTGAGGCTCATTGATGAGACAGGAAATTTATTAATTGATCAACCTCAAGTACGTCAGCGAATTATTAAGTGTTTGGACTGGTATAGCCAATTTTATTTACAAGGTTTTGTTCCTCCTGATTCAATCAATTGGTTGAATATTGATAATAATCGCAACTTGCTCAATAGAGTGGTGTTGATGACTCCTAATGTTACTCTTTCAATTCCTGGTGCAGTACGTGAAGATCAAGAAACTTATTACAAAAGATTGGGAATTGTGGGATTTCCTAATAAACCTAACGGTCAACCAATGCGTTATATTATTACAGTTAAGCAAGCTGTAATTTTTGCTGATTCCCCTCATGTTAAATTGGCAAAAGACTTTATGCGCTATTTTATTCAACCTGAAGTTACTATTAAATATCTTCAGGCTTCAGGTAATAGAAATCAACCAGTACAAAATTCAGTTTGGCAAGACCCTTTTTGGCAACAAACTACAGATCCTTACCTAAAAATGACGACTAAGATTTTGGCGACGGAGAAAAGCCGTTTATCTTATACTTCTAATAACCCTGCTTATAGCCAAGTACTAGAAGAAAATATTTGGGGCAAAACTCTTAATCGTATAGTTGTAGATCGTCTATCTCCAGAACAAGCAGCAGATGAAGCGATCGCGAAAATCAAAAAAATTTTTAATCAATGGGAAAATAACGAGTAATGAGTAATGACTAATGACTAATGACTAATGACGAACCATCAACCATGAACGACTAACGACTAACGACTAACGATTAACAATTAATTATTTTTTGTAAATAGTCTTTTGCTGAACTGCGGATTTTTTGGGCTGAACCATTAGAAACAATCCATCCCTGGCAAGTTTCAGGCGATCGCCAAATGTCTAAATGTTCTACACCAGGATCGCAATAAAAGCTTTCTTTTCCCGTACCCAAAATAGCTGAACTCCAGTGAGTAAAGTAATCATGACTAAAACGATAAATGGGAAAATTACCCCAGAGGGGAACACCCCAACCATCGATCGCGACAAAGGCTTTAATTTTAACTCCTTGGGTTTGTAATGCGATCGCAGCTCCTATTCCACCCACAACCCCTGCACTAAAAGTAATAAATAATAATTCTTCTTGAATTATCTTTGGTTGATTTAACCAATTATAGACAGCAATAGGGGAATAGGGAGGATGTTCTTCAGTGGGTAACACCAGCCACTTAATGGGGGGTTTTGTCCCTTCAGCAACACTACCTAAAAAACTCTTTGTTAATTCAGATGAATGAATACCAGGGCAAATTATTACTTTCATTGAACAATAGTTAATCAATAATTACAAAATAAAAAGTATTGCGTTACATAAGTCATTCCTTCTTCTGGGAACGTTAGTTTAAAACTAATCTAATTTGATAAGGTTGCAGCAACAGCTTCTAATTTTGATTAGAGCTTCTGTTCTTAAGAGTTAAAACAACCAATAGTGTTTCAAGGAGAAGTAAGAAGTAAGAAAGATACTAATAATTAATTCTTCTTCTTATTGCTCATACCGCCCTTATCCCTCAAAAATTATTCTAAGGAAAGCGAGATCGTGGTAACAATTTCCGAACATAAACATCAGC
>JASJDF010000418.1 GCA_030065715.1 Xenococcaceae cyanobacterium MO_188.B19
AACCGAACCTCAAGTAATTGATTTTCTCTGGGATGTATTAGAAGTTTTAGATTTTGTCCATCAAAAAGGTATAGTACACCGAGATATTAAGCCAACTAATTTAATTAGAAGAGTTGGAGACGGCAAAATGGTTTTAATTGACTTTGGTGCCGTCAAAGAAATTGGCAATTTAATTATAGAATCAGATGGTCAGTTAGAAGCCCCTCATACTCAAGTCATTGGCACACCAGGATATATGCCTCCAGAGCAAAATCATGGTAATCCTACCTATAGTAGTGATATTTATGCTCTAGGCAAAACAGCTATCTACGGATTAACGGGAAAATCTCCCATAGAATTAGCAGAATTTGAAACTAGTGAAGGTATTACTTGGCAAGAGACAACCCACTTTAGTAGCAAGTTAATTAAAATTCTCAAAGCAATGGTTTCTCCTAAAATTGCTGAACGTTACAATTCGGTTCAAGAAGTAATACAAGACCTCAAACCATTGCGACAAATTGGTAAAATTGTTCAGAATCATTACTATCTTGAGAAACATCTTGGAGGACAAGATAGAGTTAACAACTATTTAGTTAAAGATATTAGTGAATCGGAAATAGTATACTACTTTTTAAAAAAACTGACACCTTCAGATAATAGTGAAGCAGCAATTAGCAAAACTCTTCAACAAATAGAGCTACACATTAATCAATTAAATCAATTAAATCAACAAGAGCAAATTCCTAAAATTTTAAATTATTTTGTTGAAGATAATAATATTTATTTAGTACAAAAATATATAGAAGGAGATACTATTGCTCAACTTCTAGAAAGAAAAACACTTATTTCTGAATTGGAAATTGTTAAAATATTATTAGATACAGCGCAAGTTTTAGCCCTACTTCACAAGCAAAAAATAATTCACAATAATATTCAGCCATCTAGTTTATGGCGCAGAAAAAGTGATGGTAAAATTTTTATTTATAATTTTGGATTCATTGAAGAAACTGTTAATGATCTTATTAGTAATAAATCAATCTACTCTCTTCCCAAATCAATAAACAATAATAGCAAGTTTCAGACTGATATTTATGGTCTTGGCATGATAGCGATTCATTGGCTTACAGGTATACCACCAGAAACTATTTTAGCCAGATCGGAAGAAAAAGAAACTTCTTGGCAAGACGAATTACAGATCAATCCAAATTTAGCTAAAGTTTTGGTAAAAATGATTAGTAGGGATCGGAAAAAATCCTATCGCTCAACCAATCATTTAATCAGAGAACTTAAAAAAATTCAAAATAAAACCTTTTTACATTCTCGTTCTGTATATATTTCTCTGATTGCTATATTGTTACTTTTGTTAGGTTTAATTGGTTATTTTGGTTTAGTAGTTTTTAGTTTAATTGCGGTTTTAGAATTTGATACAGCGGAATTAGAATTTAAAGCTGGTAGATACGAATCAGCTATAATCTACTACAATGAAGGATTGAAAAAAATTTCTAGAAGTAAACGCAAAGTTAGACATTTTGAAAAGGTTTGGTTAAAAAAAGCTGAAGCTTTAAGTAAATTAAAACGCCATGAAGAAGCTTTAGAAACTTGCACAGAAGCCCTTAAACATTATCAAAGTCATCAACTATGGAATTGTCAAGGAGTCTCCCTAGGTAATCTTCATGAGCATGATGCTGCTATTACAGCTTATAATAAAGCGATCGCATTAGAAGAAAACGATCCTTGGTTATGGAGTAATCGTGGAGAAAGCCATCTTAAATTAGCAAAATATGATCTAGCGATCGCAGATTTTGAAAAAGCAATTCAAATCGATCCGAAAAAAAGTTTTATCCCCTGGAATAATATCGGCAAATTATATTATCGACAAGGTAATTATCAACAAGCAATTGAAGCTTATAAAAAATCAATTTTTGTCAAGGATGACTATGTACCAGCTTTTATTGGCTTAGGAAACGCTCAAAAATCTTTAGGTAAATCTTCCTTGGCATTGCAAGCTTACAATAAAGCACTGCGATTTAATCCAAAATCTTATGAAGCCTGGTACAGCAAAGGCTTAATTGAAGAATCTTTACTGCAATATCAAGAAGCAATGAAAGCCTATGAAAAAGCAATTCAATTCAAGCCTAATTGGAAGGTGGCTCTAGATGCTGTAGAGAGAATTAAAAGAAAAATGGATATGACAAATAAGGATTGAATTTGTTGATTGTTAATGGTTAATCGTTAATCGTTAATCGTTAATGGTTAATGGTTAATGGTTAATCGTTGATTGTTCATTGTTCATCCCTTCCCTCATCTCCCTTGTCCTCCTTGTCCTCCTTGTCCCCGTTGTCTCCTTGTCTCCCTTGTCCCCGTTGTCCCCTTGTCTCCTTGTCTCCTTGTGACCCCAATCTCCCCTACTCCCTTGTCTCTACTCAATAGTTAAATATTCATTGATATTGGGAACTATAACGGTGATGAATCCAGACTCAATATCTCGAAAATTTATTTATGGAAATATTACATTACGATTTTATACACGTAACTTTTAATCATTTAGTAGCATTATATCTAGATATTACTCCCCTGTTAGCGCAAACCCTTGATAATGTTGATATTTTGGCTGATATGGAAAGTGCGTGGATTAATTTTGTTGAAACTGGTCAAGTTTGGGCTTTAATGATTGGGATGTTTATTGGTTATGTATTTAAAGGTTTTACTAGTTACTGATTTACAATATCTTAGGACTTTATTGTTAATCTATCTAATTTGCTGTGACTCAAAAAAACACCTGGAGCGATCGCTTTGAATCTGCCTTGCATCCTGCGATCGCAATTTTTAATGCTAGTATTGGCTTTGATATTGAATTAATTGAATATGACCTAACAGGCTCGGTTGCTCACGCTAAAATGCTTGCTAAAACAGGAATTATTTCAGAAACAGAAGCAGAAAAACTAGTCGCAGGTTTAGAGGAAATTCGTCAAGAATACCGCCAAGGAAAATTTAATCCTGGAATAGATGCTGAAGATGTTCACTTCGCTGTGGAAAGAAGACTCACAGAAATTGTGGGAGATACAGGTAAAAAACTCCACACTGCTAGATCGCGGAATGACCAAGTAGGAACAGATATTAGACTCTATTTAAGGGCGGAAATTAAGAATATACAGAATCAATTAAGACAATTCCAAGCTATTTTATTAAAGTTAGCTGAAAATAATGTAGAAACTCTTATTCCTGGCTATACCCACCTCCAAAGAGCCCAACCTTTGAGTTTGGCACATCATCTATTAGCTTATTTTCAGATGGCGCAACGGGATTGGTTGAGATTAGCAGATGTGTATAAAAGGACTAATATTTCTCCCCTTGGTTGTGGTGCACTAGCTGGGACAACTTTTCCCATAGACCGCGAATATAGCGCAGATTTGCTGGGGTTTGAGGATATCTATCAAAATAGTCTTGATGGAGTAAGCGATCGCGATTTTGCCATTGAGTTTCTTTGTGCTGCCAGCTTAATTATGGTGCATCTAAGTCGGCTTAGTGAAGAAATGATTCTTTGGGCGTCAGAAGAGTTTAACTTTATTAAACTCAAAGATAGCTGTGCTACAGGCTCTAGCATTATGCCTCAGAAAAAAAATCCTGATGTGCCAGAATTGGTTAGAGGTAAAACAGGAAGAGTATTTGGTCATCTACAAGCCTTATTGGTAATCATGAAAGGCTTACCCTTAGCTTATAATAAGGACTTGCAAGAAGATAAAGAGGGGATTTTTGATGGAGTAAAAACTGTTAAAGCTTGTCTAGAAGCCATGACAATTCTCTTAGAAGAAGGCATCACTTTTAATAGGGATCGCTTAAACAACGCAGTTAATGAAGACTTTTCCAATGCTACAGATGTCGCTGACTATCTGGCAGGTAAGGGCATTCCTTTTAGAGAAGCGTATAATCTAGTAGGGAAAGTAGTAAAAACCAGTCTTGCAGGGGGAAAACTACTCAAAGATTTAACCCTAGAAGAATGGCAACAACTCCATCCCGCTTTTGAATCTGATATCTATGATGCGATCGCACCTAAAAGAGTAGTTTCCGCTCGTAATAGCTACGGAGGGACTGGCTTTGAACAAGTTAGAAATGCAATTATAAAAGCCCAAAACTTGCTCAAATCTCATAGCAATACTTAATTCAACCTTATCAACTACTAAATTATTAACAATGGGTCGTTATTGGCGATTTATTTCCACTGTCCTCGGTATTATCTTCCGACATCCCGTTACAGGTACAACAATTATTCCCGTTTTACCTGATGGTCGTATCGTTATGGTACAGCGTAGTGATAGTGGTAAATGGGGATTACCAGGGGGAATGGTGGATTGGGGAGAAGATATCCCCCACGCCACCCATCGGGAATTAAAAGAAGAAACAGGACTAGAAATCACTAAAATTCGCCGTCTAGTAGGAGTTTATTCCGATCCAGCAAGAGATCCGCGCATTCATTCTATTTCCGTATTGATTGAAGTAGAAGTCACAGGAGAATTAGAGCCAGAGGATAAATTAGAAGTATTGCAAGTCAAAGCTTTTAAACCAGAAGATATTCCTATAGGAACGCTGTGTCACGATCACGATCGACAACTCAAAGATTATTTTAGTGGCGCAGTGACTTTAGCATAAAGTTTTACTTTAAAACTTGAAACTCAGCAGGATACAATACTTTATCGGAATTAATAAAAATACAAATAGATGAACCCAAACGCACTTAACGATAAAGCAATTGTCAAAGACTATTTTAATGCTACTGGTTTCGACAGATGGCGCAGAATCTACGGTGAGACAGATGATGTCAACAAAGTACAAAAAGATATTCGTATTGGACATCAGCAAACTATCGATACAGTTATTGAATGGCTAGAAGCAGACGGTAATTTAGCCGAAATATCAGTTTGTGATGCTGGTTGTGGAGTAGGTAGTCTGAGTATTCCTCTAGCAAAAGCTGGCGCACAAGTATCTGCTAGTGATATTTCCGAAAAGATGGTAGGAGAAGCCAAAGAAAAAGCTCAATCAATTCTGGAAGATACTAGTAACCTAAATTTTGCAGTACAAGATTTAGAAGCATTAACAGGAAACTACCATAGTGTAATTTGTTTAGATGTATTGATTCACTATCCCACAGAAGATGCCGAAAAAATGATTTCCCATCTAGCATCTTTAGCTGAATCCCGTTTAATTCTCAGTTTTGCCCCTAAAACCTGTTTTTTGACAATTTTAAAGAAAATTGGTGAATTTTTCCCTGGTCCTTCTAAAAC
>JASJDF010000419.1 GCA_030065715.1 Xenococcaceae cyanobacterium MO_188.B19
ATACTAAATCCTGTTTAGATACCCTACTTAAAAGTTGCGAGAAGTCAGAAGTCAGCCCTAAAGGATTCCCTTCGGTCAAGTCAGAAGTCAGAAAGGTTTAAGCTGATTTTATACTTTAAACTAAAAGTATACTTTGGTAAGCGGATTTAGTATAAGTAAGGGCGGTTCGCGAACCGCCCTTACAAGGTTTTATTTTCTAACTGTTAGACTTTCCCTTGAGCTATCATCTGTAGCAAATTTGAAGGAAAATCGTATTATACTGCTGCTGCTCTAGCTGCTGCTGCTTCGTCGGGATGAATACCTAAACGAGTGAGATTCAGACGACCTTTGTTATCAAAGCCTCTGACTTTAACGACAATTTCATCTGCCACCGCAACTTCATCTTCTACCTTACCGACTCTTCCTTCGGCTAATTGGGAAATGTGAATCATTCCTTCTTTACCTGGTAGCACTTCGACAAAAGCCCCGATATCAATAATTCGGGTGACTTTACCCAAATAAACATCCCCTTCATTGAGCTTGCGAGTCATATTGAAGATCAGTTTTCGAGCTTTTTCAGCATTATGAGCTTCCACTGCTGCAATAATGACTGTACCATCATCTTCAATATCAATTTTAGTATCAGTCTGTTCCACAATCGCTCTAATTGTTTTACCAGAAGGACCAATAACCATACCAATCAGATCAGGATCGATTTTCATAGTTAGGAGGCGTGGTGCATAGGGGGAAAGCTCGGCACGAGGTTCAGGGATAGCTTTGAGCATTTCTTCTAGGATATGGATCCGAGCAGGTTTAGCTTGATGGATCGCTTTGGCGACAGTATCCATAGATAAGCCAGTGATTTTCATATCCATTTGTAGGGCAGTAATTCCGCTATCGGTTCCTGCTACTTTAAAGTCCATATCTCCTAAAAAGTCTTCGATCCCCTGAATATCAGTGAGAATACGAACTTCATCCCCTTCTTTGATTAAACCCATAGCAGCACCACTGACAGGTTTAGTAATAGGAACTCCAGCATCCATTAGAGCTAAGGTAGAACCACAGACCGAACCCATAGAAGTAGAACCATTGGAAGAAAGCACTTCTGAAACTACCCTCAATACGTAGGGAAACTCTTCTTGAGCAGGTAATACAGGAATGAGAGAACGTTCTGCTAAAGCACCATGACCAATTTCTCTACGACCAGGAGAACGTAAAGGCTTAGTTTCTCCTACGGAGAAGGGAGGAAAATTGTAGTGATGAAGATAGCGTTTTTCTGAACCAGGATGAAGGTCATCCCCTAAATCTTGAGCATCCCCCGAAGTACCTAAAGTAGCAATAGAAAGAACTTGAGTCAGACCTCTTTTAAATAGTCCACAACCGTGAACTCTTTGGGGAAGAACCCCAGTGCGACAAGAAATTGGTCTAACTTGATCCAACTTACGTCCGTCAACTCGGATTCCTTCTTCGATAATCTGACTACGCATCAGCTTTTTAGTCAGAGATTTAAACAAAGTAGGAATTGCTTTAGATTCTTCGGTTGTAGCTATTTTGAGAGGGTCTTCTTCGGGCAATAATGCGATCGCATTTTCAACTTTAGTAGCTTTAATTTCATCTAGCAATGTATCTCGACCAGTTTTATCTAAGTTGTATTGCGCCAAAACTTTTTTAATATCATCACTGGCACGTTCACTGATGAAGTTTTGTAATGCTTCATTAACTTCAGGAGGTTCAGCAGTAGCTATTTCAATGCCCAACTCTTTAATTAAGTTTCTTTGCTCTGCGATCAGCTCTTGTACTGCTTCGTAACCAAAATCAATCGCTTCAATAATATCTTCTTCTGGTAGTTGGTTTGCTCCCGCTTCTACCATCACAACTCCATCAGGAGTACCAGCTACAACTAAGTCTAAGTCGCCCTTTTCTACTTCTTTATAGGTAGGATTGATAATAAAATCATCTCCCACTAAACCGACTCTAACTGCTGCCATAGGACCATAAAAAGGAATCTCTGCCAACAATACGGCAACAGAAGCCCCTGTAACAGCTAATACATCTGGTGGTACTTCCTCATCCAGAGACATAGTAGTAGCTACGATTTGAATATCATCTCGCAGCCAAGAAGGGAAAAGAGGACGTATAGGACGATCAATTAATCGGCTAGTCAGAGTGGCTCTTTCTGGAGGTCTGCCTTCTCTCCTCAAGAAACCTCCAGGAATTCGACCTACTGCATATAATTTTTCTTCATAATCGACAATTAGGGGTAAAAAATCAATCCCTTCTCTTCCCTTAGCTCTAGTTGCGGTAACTAATACTGCTGTATCTCCCGACTGAATTAGAACCGAACCGCCTGCTTGTGGTGCGAGCAAGCCTACCTTGAGCCTTATATCCCTACCATCAAAGGATATTGACTTATCAAATTCTTGCATTAAGTTTATTTCCCTTTCTCTTTCTCTTTTCTATGGAGCGATCCTAACACTATCTGAAGGCTAAATTCCTTCTGTTAAGGTTTCAATGTTACTGGTTGGCAATAGCTGTATAGTCTTGATGTGACCAGGATTTTAGATCACCTCTTTAACTGTTCTTAACATTGCGATAGATAAATTATTCTATGTCGTTAAACAAAATTAATTTGTTGATTGCTAATTGCTAATTGTTCATCGTCCTAAAGGATTCCTAAAGGATATATCCGAAGGTGTATCCTTTAGGGCACCTTCGGATAACACCTACGGATATTGATTGTTCATTGTTCATTGTTTAGATATAGAATGGAAGCGTTTTATTTGTTCTTATACTTACTCTCTGTAATATCCTGTGGTTTCTTCTATTCCTATGTCAACTTCTACTATTACTGTTAATACTCAAGACGATCGCAGTCAAGATTTAGTTATTAATCCTCCTAGTTCGGGACTGGCACTGAAAGGGACGATTACTGTACCTGGTGATAAATCTATATCCCATCGAGCTTTAATGTTGGGTGCGATCGCAGAAGGAGAAACGATTATAGAAGGGCTACTAATAGGAGAAGACCCCCGTAGTACAGCAAAATGCTTTCGGGCAATGGGAGCAAAAATCGGACAACTCAACACCGAAAAAGTAAGAGTTAAGGGTGTGGGATTGGGCAACCTCAAAGAACCTTTAGATGTTTTGAATGCGGGGAATTCGGGAACTACCATGCGTTTAATGTTGGGGATTCTCGCATCCCATAGTGGACGCTTTTTTACAGTGACAGGGGATAGTTCTTTGCGATCGCGCCCCATGTCCCGTGTAGTAAAACCTCTAGTACAGATGGGAGCAGCAATTTGGGGGAGAAAAGATAACGCTCTAGCACCTTTAGCAGTGAAAGGTAAAGAGTTGAAGCCTATACATTACCTCTCTCCTGTGGCATCTGCTCAGGTTAAATCCTGTGTATTGCTTGCTGGCTTAATGGTAGAGGGGAAAACTACTGTCACAGAACCCGCTTTATCTAGGGATCACAGTGAAAGAATGTTAAAAGCCTTTGGTGCAGAATTAGAAATTAATCCCACAACTAATAGCGTAACCATTACAGGCAAACCTACTCTCAAAGGTCAACACATCATAGTTCCTGGGGATATTAGTTCTGCTGCTTTCTGGTTAGTAGCTGCTGCCATTGTCCCTGGTTCAGAATTACTAATTACTAATGTGGGAGTAAATCCCACCCGCATTGGTATTTTAGAAGTTTTAGCAATGATGGAAGCAGATATTACTCAAGAAAATGAACGGATGGTAGCAGGAGAACCCGTCGTAGACTTGAGAGTTAAATATAGTAAGCTCAAAGCTTGTACTATTGGTGGGAATCTGATTCCTCGTTTAATTGATGAAATCCCGATTTTAGCTGTAGCTGCTGCTTGTGCTGAAGGGACAACTATTATTAAAGATGCTGCGGAGTTAAGAGTCAAAGAAAGCGATCGCCTAGCAGTAATGGCATCGGAGCTTACTAAGATGGGAGCAAAAGTAACAGAACGTCCCGATGGCTTAGAAATCACAGGAGGTCAACCCCTAAAAGGTGCAGAGGTAGATAGTTATACCGATCACCGCATTGCCATGAGTTTTGCGATCGCATCCTTGATCGCAAAAGATGCCACGACCATTCACAGAGCGGAAGCTGCGTCTATCTCCTATCCCAATTTTGTCGCAACTTTAGAACAAGTTATGACCTAATTACTTTCAAATTCGACATTGTTGCTATAGTGAGGGTAAATTGGACTCGACTCTTGCAAAATCATGCTATTTCTTGGGAGAAGTAAACCACTGTGAACTTTTTTCGTCGTTTTGCCATATCTAGGGATGTAGGAATAGATTTGGGGACTGCCAACACTTTAGTCTATGTATCTGGCAAAGGAATTGTCTTAGAAGAACCTTCAGTTGTCGCCATTGAAAAAAAGACTCAAGAACCGAGAGCAGTAGGCAAAGAAGCCAAGTTAATGCTAGGACGCGCTCCTGAAACCGTTGAGGCAGTACGTCCCCTCCGAGATGGAGTTATTGCCGACTTTGAAGCTACTGAAATTATGCTCAAAGAATTCATCCGTCGTGCCTATGAAGGCAATCCTTTAATACATCCGAGAATGGTTATTGGTATTCCTAGTGGTGTTACCAAACTGGAGCGCAAAGCAGTGATGGAAGCAGCAGCCCAAGCAGGAGCCAGAGAGGTTGACTTAATTGATGAACCCCTAGCAGCAGCCCTAGGCGCAGGATTACCTATTGCTGAACCTACAGGTAACATGATTGTAGATATTGGTGGGGGAACCACAGAAGTAGCTGTAATTAGCTCTCAAGGCAAAGTTTTAAGCGAGTCAGTCAAAATAGCAGGGGATGAACTGACTCAAGCGATCGCTCACCATGTAAAAAAAGAACATCAACTGGCAATTGGCGAAAATACCGCAGAAAATATTAAACTACGCCTGGGTTCAGCTTATGCTGCGGAAGGAGAAGAACCAACTATGGAAGTGAGTGGACTACATCTACTCTCTGGGTTGCCCCGTACTATGACAGTTAACGGAGGAGAAATTAGAGAATCTTTGACAGAAACAGTATCGGCGATTATTGAAGCTATAAAACGCACTTTAGAACAAACTCCCCCAGATTTAGCCTCAGATATCATTGAACGGGGAATTATGCTGGCGGGTGGTGGTGCATTATTAAGGGGGTTGGATATTCTTGTTAGTCGAGAGACTGGCATCGTAACCCATGTTGCTACTGATCC
>JASJDF010000420.1 GCA_030065715.1 Xenococcaceae cyanobacterium MO_188.B19
CAGCGATGAATATAAGATCTCTCGTAATCTTTTAATCCAATTTCGTAAAGACGATATCGATCAAACTAGAAATCTTAATTCGATTTTGCAACAACGGTTTCCTGATAGTATTGCTCTACGGACTCTTCCTGGCAACCATCTCACTCCTTTAAGTCAAAATCTCAAATGGCAAACATCGGATATATTTACCCCTTTTGATGCTGTAGGACAATGGTTTAAGCAAGAAATTTCTAAAGATTTACCTTCTCTCAAAAAAGAAGTTTTATTTTGGTTGAATCCAGTTTCTTTTCTGTAATTATGATTATTACTAACGCGATCGCAATTTTTAAGAAAGAGTTTAAAAGTTATTTTTATTCACCATTAGCCTATATTGTTTCAGGAGTTTTTTGGTTAATATCGGGTATATTACTGATCGAAATCTTACTGGGTGAACAAGGAATTATTCAGCAAGTTTCTCTGAGTGAGCAGTTGGGCGTACCTACTGCTCCTATTGATGTAACTTATATATTTATCAACTCTTTTTTTGGGGTTATTGGTACTCTTTGTCTGTTCATTTTACCAATTCTTTCTATGGGATTATATTCTGAAGAAAGAAAAAGAGGCACTATGGAACTATTGGCAACTTCTCCTATTAGTAATTGGGTAGTGGCTTTGGGTAAACTATTAGGGGTAATCGCTTTTTTTTCAGTGATGATTATGCCGTTAGTATTCTATGAAATTATTATTTTCAATGCTTCTGATCCTCCCATTTCTCTAATTGTCCCTTTACTAGCTCACTTGGGATTAATTTTGTTAGCCAGTGCTATTTTATCTTTGGGAATGTTCATTTCTTCTTTGACTGACAGCACAATTGTTTCAGCAATTTTAACTTTTGCTTTGATTATATTTTTATGGATTGTGGATTTACTAGGTAATAATATTGATAATATTTTCGGAACAATTCTCCAAAAAATTTCGTTATTAGAAGGATACAACAATTTGGTACAAGGTGTTTTGGATACTAGGGATTTAGTATTGTTATTTACTTACATTTTTATGGGATTATTTTTCACAGCTCAATCTATAGAAACCTTGCGTTATACCAAGCAATAATTACTTAGAAAATAATAAAGTCACTGTTAACTAAGCTCAGACAACTAGCAAAATTGTCTATTTTTTTCTGTCCAGAAGAACTAAGTACTATTTCATTTCCGCAATTCCTAGCAACTATATTATTCCGAGAGCAATACTTGGAAGTTTTTGCTTGATTCTTCTTTTTAACTTGTAAGCATTTCCAAAATAAATTAAGTTTGAAAAATTTATTGATGTTGCCTCTTGATACATTGACTTTTCTAACTATGTTGGTGTGATAAAGTACATTATTTAAACTACTGTCTAATTTCATCATAATAAGCTTGGAGATACTTCTCATTATCTATCCCTATTTACCCATCGAGAAAAATCAGTAATTTTATGCAGGTTTGTTACATTATTTAACAATTACTCAGTTTAGCCCTCTCACCAAGAAAATATGCGATTATACAGATAATTTTGCTGAAATACTTTTTTGACAACGCTGTGGTTACCAATACTAATAAAGTTAAGCCAGATTGGGCTGGAAACGATCTCTTATCCCGTTTTGTTAATTTCCTGATTGGCATTGAGCCTATCTATGACATTATGAAGAGTCAAGCCAGACAGGTGATAGTCAAAACAGCAGAAAAAAATGGTATTCCCTGGCGGAAGAATTACGAAGAGTTGGAACAATCGGGTGTTAAAGAATTATTTAACGCGATCGCAGATCCGAATTTAAAGTATCCTGACTATTATTGTGTGCCTTTCCATGCCTACGACGAAGGAAATTTATGCTGGAAGGCAGCTTTTGAAGCGGAATCTGCTACCTATGCTATGCCATTGCGCGTCTGGAAGAATGAAAGTTTAACTTGGCAAGAAGCAAACCATAGACTCAGAGGAAATTTTTATCAAGTAATAGATAGTTATATTCCCCATACCATTACAGATATTCTAGACATGGGTTGTTCTGTGGGAGTTTCTACCCTAGCTGTACATCGCTACTATCAAAAAAAGCAAGAAACTAAAATCAATACTGTTGGTTTAGATTTATCCCCTTATATGCTGTGTGTAGCTAAAATGAGGGACACCAAACAAGAAATTAAACATTGGATTCATGGATTAGGGGAAAATACTAAATTTGCGGATAATTCTTTTGATTTAGTAACGCTTCAATTTGTTTTACACGAATTACCTAGAACTGCTACGAAAGCAATTTTTCAAGAAATATTCCGTATTTTACGCCCAGGTGGAGTTATTGCTATTACTGATAATAATCCTGGTTCTCCCGTAATTCAAAACTTGCCTCCTGTACTATTTACTCTAATGAAAAGCACTGAACCTTGGAGCGATGATTACTATACTTTCAATATGGAACAGGCTCTGATGGAACAAGGCTTCGATTATAAAACAACCGCAGCTTGCGATCCTCGTCATCGAGCAATTATTGGGATGAAGCCAATTAATAAATAGGGTTTGCTGAAAAAGTCTCTGGCGAGGGTAGGCAACAGCCTTAATCCCAAAGGATTCCCTATTGCCTCTCTGACGCGAAGCCCTAAAGGACTAACTTTATGCGGAGCGGTATCCTTTAGGACGTGTCGCGAATCCTTTAGGGCAACTGTGTAATTTATTGTGTGTAAGTACTTACCCAAAAATATCCGCCAAAGTGGCAACATTTTCTGGCTTTTTTTCATGAGATTGCTAATATTAATAAATAAAGATTATTACTCAATAAAATTTCTTTTACTAGAGAATTTCTTGGGATAATAAGCTATAAAAATAGGCTCGTTATTTAGTTGTTTATCGAGGAAGGATTAATGGTAAATAATCTTGACTTTCAATCTTTAGAATTCTACCTGAATCAAAAATACAAAGTTTCTGTTTATTTAGAAGAAACAGGAATATATAGTATTCTCATCCCAGAACTACCAGGCTGTATGAGCCAAGGAAAAAGTGAAAAAGAAGCTTTAAAAAATATAGAAAAAGCTCGCCAATATTGGATTATAAGAAGTTGGGAGAGTGGGGATGAGATTCCGCTTCCCAATCAATAGATTATTGATCCAGTATTTAGCTAATAGCTAACTGTCGAAAGTATAGACACAAGCCAAAAAGTACTTGTGTCCAACGGATTTATTATTATTGAGTTTTTTAAAGCCAGTAATTGTTAGGTAAGCCATCCTTTCAAACGACGAGCTACTTGGGGACGACGTAATTTACGCATCGCTTTACTTTGGATTTGACGGACTCTTTCGCGAGAAAGATTAAACATTCCTCCTACTTCTTCTAGGGTATAGGGCTGGCTGGTAGACAAGCCGTAGCGTAGAGCAATAACATCTTTTTCTCTTTCTGTGAGTACATCATTGAGAACGTCAATAATTTCTTGGCGCATCATCGCCTCACTCATTTTTTCCTCAGGAAGTTGTAGCTCATTGTCTTCTAGTAAATCTACTAGTTCTGTATCTTCTGCTTTCCCCACTCGATGATTTAAAGAAAGAGATTGACGACGTAACTCTAACAATTGTCGCAGTTGGGGTGCAGACATTTTTAGTTCTTTGGCTAATTCTTCTTCACTAGGATTGCGTTGCAGCTTTTGTTTAAGAGTACGTTGGGCTTTTTTGAGCTTGTTTAACTTCTCGACAATATGAATGGGAAGGCGAATAGTACGAGCATCGTTGGCTATGGTTCTGGTAATAGCCTGACGAATCCACCAATAAGCATAGGTAGAAAACTTATAGCCTTTGTTGGGATCGAATTTTTCTGTAGCCCGATTCAAGCCAATTGCTCCTTCTTGAATCAGATCAAGGAAAGGAACGCCACGATTAAGATAACGTTTAGCAATAGATACCACTAGGCGCAAGTTAGAGCGAATCATTTTTCGCTTGGCAACTTTGCCCTTATACAAAAACTGTTCCAACTGACGAGCATTTTCTAAACCCATGGCAGCAGCCCATTCTTGCTTATTGGGCTGTCTTTCTAGACTTTCTGCTAGCTTTTGACGAATTTCCTCTGCTTCTACCATTAGTCTGACTTCATTAGCTAGAGTGACTTCTTCGTCTGATTTAAGTAGAGGATAACGCGCCATTTCCTTGAAAAAAGCCCCAATGTTATCTTCTAGACTTGCTTTACTGGGTTTTGAACTACGACGATTAGAACTGGCTTCTATTTCAGACGAATATTCTACTTCTACCAGTTTTAAGTCTCTCTGTAGTTCCTCAGAGATTTCACTTTTTAGAGATAAATCATCGTATTCATTAGAATAACGTTCATATCCATTTATTTGAGTAGCAGTCATAGTTTTATGGCTTTTCTTAATTTGAGTAAAACTTTTGCAGTATTGAGTATGTGATTCTTATGGGATAGATTATTCCAAATTATTGGAACAAAATCTTATTTATCAATTTTTTCTTAATTTATAGGGGTGTATAACAGTAGTTTCTCGGAGAGCAATTTGCTTTGTCCAATCATAAATCTCAAGATTTTCTTAACTTTTAGTTATAAATACTGAGGTGAACAAGTTAGATTGTATTACTGGGTGTATTAACACCTAGGTTAACAAAAATAATCGATGATTTTGTGGGTATAGTTACAAAATGATAATTAACCCAATTGCTTAAGAACAAAATAGTATTAATTTTGCTACAAACTTAATTTGATTATCAGATTATATTGAACCGTTTAACTGGGGGATGCAGCTACAATATTCTGGCTCAATCAGTCTCATTGGGCTAAACACAACTAGTTTCTTGTGAGTCTATAAGATGGTATATTTGTACGAATCATAATTAATAAGGGAGACAAGGGAGAAATTGATTAAAAATTTTTTTGCCAGAGGTCTAATGTGTAAACAACGCTCATTATCTTTTGGGTCAGATTATCAGGCTTGAAACTGCAAAAATGTCTAATGTTTAATGAAAAGTCCATGAGAAAAAGCGATCGCTTTTGCCTTGATTGTAGCGAAGAGAGTTTATATCTAGATTCTGATTTGGCTCTAGCCAACAACACCAGTAATTTAGTAGCAGAACCCAGTAGCAGCTACAATCTCAAACCTTCTGGCTCTTCAACTAGGTGGGTAGCTGTATTAATAGATTTTCCTGGGGTTCAAGGATTATATACTTACAGTCTTCCTGATGAGTTGTTGGCAGAACCAGGAGATATTGTCAGTGTTCCTTTTGGAATGCAAAT
>JASJDF010000014.1 GCA_030065715.1 Xenococcaceae cyanobacterium MO_188.B19
TTGATTAATTCAGGTCACAAGCCCCTTCTTTCAAGAAGGAAAAAAATAGAAACGTGCGTAGCACATCTTTATTACAAGCCTCTTGCTTTAGCTGGAGGTTAATTTTGAATTTTTAATTGATAATTTTGAATTGTTTTGACACCTAAAGTATCATAACAATCTGAGGAATGGAACAGGGAAAAACGTCGTTGACTTCATAGGGATGACATCCTATGTGGGGGAGCATGATTAACTCCCTATCGGAAGACGACGGGTAGGATGTGGGAATATTAATTGCCCACAGCGACTAGAAACCCACAAATTTAATGAATGACTATAGTTAGACACATTACCACCTATACCATCAGGGAGATAGGGTAGTAATAGTGAACTAAAGAACTTGCTCCCAGGTTCAAAATAAAGCAGGATTAGATTTAAGGGCGGAACACTAGTTCAAAAGCTGGTCAACAGGAAAGAGCTTGTGAATGGGATTTTAAGACATCATTATGGTGTCTAGTTGCCCACAATCGCAAGGAGCGTAGTGCGGGGAAACGCGCACGCTACGTTCTGAAGGAGAGGTGCGCCCCAGTAATGGGGACATCGACTCTAACTATGTCCAACATGGTCAAGACAGTTGAACTCATCTCTTGATGAGGTGTCTTGAGCTTAACTACATTTGTTAAGTCTAACCATTCGTAAGCTTCGTTACGTGGAAGTAGCTTAACGGCTGAAAACGCTACAACCAAAAGGTTAAAGAGGTTGGTACTACTATTTTGCGAGAGTAGGACAAATATATTAGATATTCTCTAATATTGCTCACCATCATACCTCTCGGAGTATAGTTTGGGGACTAAGGGTAACGCGAAATGATTTTAGGGAACGGGATAACCTCATACTCCTGTCAAAGGATGACAAGTCAGATGTGCAGCGCATGGAGTATGAGAGTAGGATTCAGCAAGAAGCTAATGCCTTAACTTGAAATGACAAGTCATGCTGTATTACAGATGGATAATACCGAGGATATGCGCTCCGTGCTGACCTGAATCTGAGTAGGAAAATAAGTAGCTCTTAATATGCCTAAGACACCTATTATTCATTGAATAATATGAGTGTGGGATGAACAGGAGCAAAAAATAGAGTACCGGAAAGCCAGGAGTAGCGTATTGCGGTGAAAATCGCACGATGCGTTTTGAATGGGAGTGTCAGGAAGCGATTCCTGGCTCGACCCCTAACATTAAAGAGTCATATAAGCCTCAAAGCCATTAAATTCGTTTTTTTAATTTTTAAATATAACTCAGATCTTGCACCTAATCAGACAAAAATCAAAACCAAGTCCGTTTAACCAAGGAATAACTGTCTCTAATTGATTCAAAAGAGACATAAGTAAAATATGAGGTAGAAATAAAATTAATGCTTGTTGTGCTGAGGAGAACCAATCTAAATTATCGTAGTTACCTAAATGTAAATAGACCCAGTAGGCTAATAAATAAGCAATAAAAGAAAGAATTAACCAACGATAAACCCCAAGTAAAGTCTTTTGTCCAAAACGATTAATACTAAAGCAATGCTTAACAGTCTTGAAAAACCCTTCAATCTGCCATCTTCGTTTTCCCCAGCGAGCAATAGTTTTTCCTTTCATGGGCTTAGTTGAGATAACAAAACGTTGAACTCGCTTACCATCTCTTTTTAACCAAACCCATGACAGAAAGACAGGAATATCTAATCCGTTTAAATAAACTTGCTGTCCACGAGTTTTGAGTTCAGATACTTTACGTCCAGCGTTGTTTTCTGTTCCGTTACTATCGGATCGCCTAGACTCACAACAAGAGCTAGAGAAGCTGCATTAGCAAGCGATCGCTTGGAGGGGACTTTGTGCTATAATGCGAAGCACAATAATATTACATTTAGCAATCGCCCTGCTCCAAAGGATTACAGCGACGATTGGTAAGGCGATCTGGGATTTAGAATTTAATCTCAAAGTAACGTTTATTACCAATGTTGTTTTTAAGTTAAACTGCTAGTTTTTTGTTATGAGATTGTCTGACAAAATCAACTCCCAAAGAAATTTTTTCATCCATAGTTTGTCTGTTGTAAGTTTTGTTTGCAGTATCAATATCGTGGTGCATCATATAAGCGATCGCCCTTCTCGTTTCTTCTGGTAGATTGAGGTTATTAATGTGGGTAACATAAATATCTCTTAAGGCATGAGGATTTAAAGGAAACTTAGTTTTTCTCAAGAAAATGTTTTCTATAAATCTATAAAATATATTCGTTGAATAATCATCTTCATCGCTATCGGTAATTTCATATCTTTTTCCAGTTTTGGTTCTAATAAATATCGCATCAGTTTTACCTGTTGTTGCCAATTCATCGCGATATCCATCAAATAACCATTGGTTTAAATAGTCGTAAAACTTTTTACCATCTTCGTACTTAACGTTGTCAATTTCATACCAGTAAGTGCCGTAAGTACTACCAGTTTTATATTGATGAGGTAGTAAATGAATATAATATTTAGGTTCTTCATCTGACTCTAGTTTATCGTAGCTAATAAAAATGTTGCGCTTTGGATCTCTTATTCCATATTTTAAAGTTTCACCAAAGGTTAATTCTCGGAAAGTTCTTTGGCGATCTGGAGGCATAATACAGAAGAATGCAATCGCTAGAAAATCTTGTATATGTAATGATTTTTCCCTTTTAGTTAGTTTGCGTCCCTTATTATTTTTATTACTTTTACTATATGTATAATCTTGATTTGCTTCCTTCCTTAATCTTTCATAGACAGCTATAATTTCTGACCAAATAAATGGAATAACTTTCTTTTCTTCAATTTCTTTTTGGTTACCAAGATTTCGCATATAAACTCTTAGCGTTCTAATCAAAGAAATGTCTTGAAAATCATCATTTTCTTCAGTATCAGTAATGTCTTTATAAAGAAAATAGCTAAAGTTAATTAAACTTTGTACATATACTTGTTTAGTCCCAAGCTTAGAATTTATTAAATATTGGCAAAAAAAATTGTCCAGAACTTTTTTAAATTCTCTTGATTCATTTTTGATTTGTACTTTTAAAACCCATTCTTCTTTTGCTAATTCTGCGAAGTTATCTTTAGACAAACAACTTAGATCATATTCTTTAAAATATTGATAAGGACTTATGATAGGAAAAATACTTTTAATATCAACTTTGTCAATTGAAAGTTTGTAATATTCTTTGTACCAGCCAATAAATCTTAGTATTGCTTCTTTATCTCGATAATAAGTCGTCTTTCTACATTTTTTGCTTCCCTGACTCCTGTATTTAATAAAATCTTCAATAGTTTTAAATATATGACTAAGGCTCAACCTTGCTTTGTCGTATATTTTTTGACTGCTAAGTTTTGGATATTTTTCTCTCAATTCAGATAAATATAATTCTGGATCGTTAATTAAAATGATTCTTTTATTTTCAACTCTAGATTTAGTATAAAATTCTGACTTATCCATAATTGCTTCCCTGTAAGACAGTATGGAGTTTTTGTTATCTTGAATCTCTTTTTGCTCTGGGGTAACAACACATTTAGATACATATTCAAAAAATCTTTTGCCATAGCTAACGTGGGACTTCATTTGAGTTTTAGTCTTGCCATACATCTCCCCTCCCTTCTTAATAAGCTCCAAATGAGTCTCAATATCAAAAGAAGAATCTACTTCAATACGCTTTAACTTCTTGACTTGCTTGTTAATTTGCTCCTGATTAAATCTTTCATTCTTGAGACGCTTTCCTGTTACGGCGGTTAGAAAGTACCGAAGAATCGCTGTCTGGACACAGTTAAATTTCTCAGTGTTGTTAGCAAATTTTTTGTCAGTGTAGAAGTCAAAAAGTGTTGGATTAGAAATCATGATTTTTTTAATAACCAGTTTTATCGTAGTCACAAAAGCTAAAAGCTTTTTGTCTATTGCTTTAGTGTATCGCAATTTTGTTAAAATAATCCAACTATTTATATAAATTAATTACCAACTCCCCCCCCTCCAAGTCATTATAAATTTATCCTAAAAATCAATACCTAGCAAAATCTTATTATTCTTTGATGTATATAGCTTTGAAGTATCATGTTTCAAAAAAAATAACCCCAAAAGTTGGATAAGAGACAAAATAATTGAGCAAAATGTTGGACTTTATTTATCGTAGTCACAAGAGCTAATTACTTTTAAAATATAAACTTTTGAAGTTGGATAAGAGTTGGATAGAAAAATTACTTCTAAGCAATTAAAATGAGCGTGTATCATGAGTGCAACTGACTGATTCGCGATCGCCCTCATGACCAAAAAACTGTTTACTAGAATTCACGATCAAAATAAGAGAAAAATTAATATTTCTATAGATCCAAACTTAAAAATCAAACTAAAAGAATTGAAATCTATTGATGGTATTTCTACATCAGAAAGAATAGAAGCCCTCTACAGAAACCATAGAAAACTTGTAGAGGGTATTTTTGTGCCAAATTTGTCGCGTTCTAGAGGTGAAAGAGGCAAACCAATGTTTGGCGATCGCGTCAAAGAACCTTATGGAATTTTTCTAACTCCAAAAGCGATCGCTTTTTTTGAAAAACAAGCCAAGAAAAAAAACACTAGGCTCTCCCAAATTATTGAGGCGGCATTAAAGCTCCATTTAGACTCTTGATTGATTTTTGTCCGTGTATTACACTATTTTCATAACTGAGTAATACACGGATATTTTATGCAAGGGAAAGATAAAAAAGGTAGATTTATTAGTAAATCTAAAAGCGATCGCCAAGTTAAAAGCATCAGGGCTACCGATGAAACCTGGAATAAGTTTGGAGAAGAAGCCGAAAAACTGAGTATTACACGGGCAGATTTATTGGAAACAATGTTCGGCAGCAGCCGTGTAATACACGATAAACAACAGGCTGATTCTAATAGCGTAATACACGGGCAGATACAAGAAATCCTGGTTATTTTAAACCAAGGAATTACCCCCAAAAATCAGGGCGGTTTTTATATAGGTAACAATGCAAAATCTCTCAAAGAACAAGTTCAAATTGCGATCGCACTTTTAGAGCAAATAGCCGAGTAATACACGATAAACAAACGTATTTGAGATGGTTTGACAATAATTCCACGTAATGTGAATTTCGTCTACTTGATAGCTTTATGAGTTCATTATCAGATGCTACAAAAAGGACAACATAAAGCCCATTATGTAACATTTTATTTTTTTGGCACATAAGTTCCTCAAAATCTTTGCTTAATTTATAAAGAAACAGTTAAATCAAGATAAAAAGTATAAATCTGATTTTTTCTCTATAATCCCCAAAGTGTTGTCAATTACAAATTAAAGCGATACTTCTGGTTATTGACAAGCTAAGCTTAAATTAGACTCAGGCAAAAAACATTAAGAGTTACCTTGCTTTAGTTATATAGTTAGCTGGATGTGACCGCCATGAGAATTCTTTTGATTGAAGATGACGAACTAATTGCTCAACAGCTTGTGCCAAAGTTAACTCGTCAGAACTATACCATCGATGTTGCTGCTGATGGTCAAATAGGCTTGGGGCAAGCGGCGGTTCTTCCCTACGATCTAATTTTGTTAGATGTGATGCTCCCGAAAATTGATGGGATTAGTATTTGTCGGCGATTGCGATCGCAAGGTATTAAAACGCCAATCTTACTATTAACGGCCCAAAATAACAGCAACAAAAAGGTTATGGGCTTGGATGCAGGGGCAGATGACTATTTGACCAAACCTTTTGACTGGAAGGAATTGTCGGCACGAATTAGGGCTTTACTGCGGCGCGGAGATACTGAAGCAACGCCAATTCTCCAGTGGGGCGATTTAGCCTTGAATCCCAGCACCTGTGAAGTTACCTATCAGGAACAACTAATTTCCTTAACGCCTAAAGAATATGGTCTATTGGAGTTGTTCCTACGTAACAGACAACGAGTATTCAGTCGCAGCGTTATTTTAGATCATCTCTGGTCTTTTGATGTTCCTCCAGGGGAGGAAACAATCACAGCTCATATCAAAGGATTACGACACAAACTCAAAAGTGCGGGATTAAAAGATGATCCGATTGAAACAGTTTATGGCATTGGCTATCGTTTAAAAACTCCAGAACCAAAGAGTAAGAAAAACAAAGTCATTAGACAGTCAGAAACCCTATCTCCTGAGATTGAGCAACAAGCACTCGCGGCAACTACTGAACTTTGGCAGCGAATTAAGCATAAACTAGAGAGTCGTATTGCAGCGATCGAGCGGGCAACTGATGTTGTATGCCAAGATAATTTAACCGATGAATTTCGACAGCAAGCAATCACAGAAGCACATAAACTGGCAGGTTCTTTAGGGATCTTCGATCTCGATGAAGGTTCTCGTCTAGCTAGAGAAATCGAACAAATCTTACAACAGCCCCAACCATTAAACCAACTACAAAAACAATCTCTTTCTGCGTTGCTCATTGCATTGCGCCAAGAGTTAGCACAAGCCACTAAAGAAAAAGTTCCTGATGTTCTTTCGGTTGAGAAAAGACCTCTACTGCTAATAGTAGAACCAGATAAAATTCTCGGCGAACAATTGCTACGGGAAACTAAAAACTGGGAAATACGGGCTGAAGTTGTCCGTGACTTCATCGTTGCCAGAGAATGGATTTCCCGCCAACGTCCTGAAGCCGTACTCCTAAATCTGGCAGGTATGGTGATCACCGATAAAGAATTCACTTTGCTCGGAGAATTAAGTGCCTGTACCCCACCAGTACCAGTAATAGTTCTAGGGGCTAGGGATAATTTACTAGAGAGGATCAAAATTTCTCGACTAGGAGGACGCGGATTTTTACCTCAAACCATGTCTCCCGATCAAGTTTTGGCAGCAGTTAACCAGGTAATAAAAAGGGTGCGTCGCACTGAAACCAAAATTTTAGCAGTAGACGACGATCCTTTAATCTTAAAAGCTTTGCATCATCTGTTAGAACCTTGGGGCATCAAAGTCTTTACTTTGGAAGAACCTTTGCAATTTTGGTCAACCCTAGAAGAAGTTACCCCAGATTTACTGATTTTAGATTTAGAGATGCCCCATATTAGTGGTCTGGAACTATGCCAAGTTGTGCGTAATGACCAGCGTTGGTCAGAGTTACCGATTCTATTTTTGACTGTACATCAAGATGCAGCAATCAGGCAGCAAGTCTTTACCGCAGGTGCTGATGATTACGTGAGCAAGCCGATTGTGGCTCCCGAATTACTATCCCGTATCCTCAATCGTCTAGAGCGATCGCAACTACTGCGCACAAGGGCAGAAACCGATCCTCTAACCAGAGTTAGCAATCGTCATCAGTTTATTCAAGAACTGACTAAACTACTACAATTAGCCAAACGATGTCATCAACCCCTCTGCTTTGCTCTTCTAAATGTAGATGATCTTCAGCAGATTAACGATCGCTCTGGTTATGCTGTAGGCGATCGCGTTTTGTCCCACTTGGGCAAATTACTACAGAAAAACTTTCCCAGTGAAGATTTGGTTGCTCGTTGGGGAGGTTCAGAATTTGTGGTAGGTATTTACGGCATGACCGATAGTGAAGGAAAATCCAGGTTATCTGAACTACAAGAAACTCTAAATCGAGAACCATTATCTCTAACTAACCAAGATGCACTAACGGTAACTTTTCGTGCCGGTGTGGTTCAGTATCCCCAAAATGGCGATCGAGTGCAGGAATTATATCAAGCAGCGAAGAATTTACTAGTATCAAGTAGCGAGTAGCCGATTTTGTCCTATACTCCGAACTCCGAATTCCGAATTCCTACCCCACACCATGACCAGCCCAAATCAGGCACTACAGCAAGCAATCCTCGATAGTGCTAATTACACAATTATTTCCACCAATGTAGACGGCATAATTACCACTTTTAATAAAACTGCCGAACGTTGGTTGGGCTATCAAGCGGCAGAAGTGGTGGGCAAAACAACTCCAATCTTGATTCACGATCGCCAGGAAGTTGAGTTGCGATCGCGAGAACTATCTCAAGAGTTAGGAGCAAAAATTGAACCAGGTTTTGAAGTTTTTGTGGCTAAAGCCCGTCGTGGAGAACCAGACGAACAAGAATGGAGTTACATTTGTAAAGATGGTTCGCGCTTTCCAGTGCGTCTGTCAGTAACGGCTTTAAGAGATGAACGGGGGGAAATAACGGGTTTTTTGGGAATTGGTAGCGATATCACCGAGCAAAAACGAGCCCAGGAAGAAAGATCGCAACTGATCGAACGAGCCAGAACTGCCCGCGATCGCACCGAACAGATTCTGGAAAGTATTACTGATGCTTTTTTTACCCTCGATAATCGCTGGTGTTTTACCTATATCAATAGTCAAGCAGAACCATTATTACAAAGACAGCGATCGGAACTTTTAGGTAAAAACATTTGGGACGAATTTCCCGAAGCGGTAGGTTCTACTTTTGAGCGAGAATATCATCGGGCAGTTGCCGAACAAACTAGCGTGGAATTTGAAGAATTCTATCCGCCCCTAGATACATGGTTTGCGGTTCATGCTTATCCATCAAAAAATGGATTATCTGTTTATTTTCAAGATGTCACCGAGCGAAAAACTGCGGAATTAGAACGTCTTAGAAGCGAAAATAAATTACGCCAGCAGCAATCAGCATTGATTGAGTTAGCCAAAAACCAAGTCTTTTATCGTCGCAATCTGCAAGCTGCGGTAAAAGTAGTAACTGAGAAAGCCGCTCAAACTTTGGAAGTAGAACGGGTAGGGGTTTGGTTTTATCAAGACAATGGCAATTCAATTTACGCTCTCGATCTATACGAACTAAGTCAGCAAAGTCATTCTTCAGGATTGGAATTATTAGCCCAGGATTATCCTGCCTACTTTCAAGCTTTAGAAACTGAAGAAATCGTAGCGGCTGAGGATGCCAAAAACGATCGCCGCACCCAAGAATTTCGTGAAACTTGGCTTATTCCCCATAATATTGCCTCAATGATGGATGTGCCGATTCGTTCTGGCGGCAAAACTATAGGGGTTATCTGTCACGAACACGTTGGTTCTCCTCGCCATTGGACGATCGAAGAACAGAACTTTGCCAGTTCTTTGGCACACATGATTTCTCTAGCAATTGAAGCTAGCGAACGCGCTAGCACAGAAGCCAAACTGAGAGAAAGTGAGGAGCGTTTCCACGAAGCATTTGCTAATGCAGCGATCGGGATGGCAATTGTCTCCTTAGAAGGTCGTTGGTTACAGGTTAATGATTCTATTTGCGAGATGGTAGGCTATTCCGAGTCGGAGTTGCTGGCTACTACCTTCCAAGAAATTACTCACCCTGATGATCTGGAAACTGATTTGGGTTACCTGGGTCAGCTACTCGCTGGAGAAATTCCTTACTATCATCTGGAAAAACGCTATCTGCATAAACAGAGTCATATAGTCTGGATTTTATTGAGCGTTTCTCTTGTTCGAGATAGTGAAGGTAAACCTGGGTATTTTGTCGCCCAGATTCAAGACATTAGCGAGCGCAAATTGGCAGAAGATGCCCTGCATCGCAATTCGGAGGTACTACAAAGTTTTAGTGCTAACTTAAAACATCTGCATCGAATAAACACTACAGACTACGAAAATTTTGAGACTTTGTTGGCCGATTGTCTGGAAACAGGATGCGAAATTTTTGGACTAGCAACGGGCATTGTGAGCCAGATTCAGGATTGTACTTATACTATTCGTGCCGTTAAAACCGATCTCCCGATAGAAGCAGGTGCGGAATTTGTCCTCGAAGATACTTACTGTAAAGCAGTAGTAACAAACAAAATGACAATTGCCTATGCTGAAGTAGGCAAGATGGAAAACATGCAAACTCATCCTGTCTATCAAAATTTACAATTAGAGTCTTATATTGGCACTCCGATCTGGGTTAAAGGCAAGATTTACGGTACGCTCAATTTTTCTGGTACTGAGGCAAGGAGAGAAGGTTTTCAACCTCAAGAACGGGAACTAATTGAACTGATGGCACAAAGCATTGGTCGGTTTATTACGGCTTGGGAAACTGAAATTGAACGCCAGCAAGCGGAAGCAGCCTTAAGAGAAAGCGAAGCTAGATTCCGCACCGTGGCAGATAGCGCACCTGTTTTACTATGGATGGCAGGAACAGACAAATTATGGAACTTTGTCAATCGCAGTTGGCTACGCTTTACTGGTAGAACTTTTGCTCAAGAACTGGGCAATGGTTGGACAGCAGGAGTACATCCAGAAGATTTACAGTATTGTTTAGACGTTTATACCACCGCTTTTGATGCCAGACAAGGCTTTCAAATCGAGTATCGTCTACGCAGGGCGGATGGAGAATATCGCTGGATTTTAGATACGGGAAGGCCGAGATTTTTACCAGATGGTAGCTTTGCTGGCTATATTGGTTCTTGTTTTGACATTAGCGATCGCCGAGAATTAGAAAAGCTTAAAGATGAGTTTGTTTCTGTAGTTAGCCACGAATTGCGTACCCCTCTGACTTCAATTCAGGGGGCTTTAGATTTGTTAGCAGGTGGCGCGTTAGTCGATCACCCCGATTACGCCCAGCATATGCTCAAAATTGCTGCCAAGAATGCCGAACGCCTGGTGCGCTTGATTAATGACATCTTGGATATCGAACGCATTGAATCAGGTAAAGTCACTATGCTCAAACAAGCTTGCGATGTGACTCACCTAATGAATACTGTTGTCGATACCGTAGACAATGTGGCAAAACAAGCCAACGTCAAACTAGCAGTTAAACCTCCTTTATCAGCTAGAGTTTGGGCAGATCCTGATCGCATTATTCAAGTTCTCACTAACTTACTCAGTAACGCGATTAAATTTTCCGATGCAGGTTCGACAGTGTGGTTAACGGCTGAAATAGATCGTCAAAAATTCTCTTCTGATATGCCCTATATAACTTTTCAAGTTCGCGATCGCGGACGGGGTATTCCTGTTAATAAGCTGGAAACTATTTTTGGACGTTTTCAACAAGTAGACGCTTCAGACTCTCGCAAAAAGGGAGGCACTGGCTTGGGTCTGGCAATTTGTCGCAGTATTGTTCAGCACCACGACGGACAGATTTGGGGTGAAAGCACTTTGGGAGAAGGTAGTACTTTTTACTTTACTCTTCCTCTCCTGCCAGAAGAACCAGAAATGAAAACAGAGACTAATTCCAGTGGTCCACTGATCCTCTTATGCGATGACGATCCTTCATTACGGACAGTAGTAAGAACTACCTTAGAGCAGCAAAACTACCGCGCAATCTCAGTTGCTTCTGGTCAAGAGGCAGTAGCACAAGCAGCCCAACTACATCCTGATGTCATTCTGCTCAATTTAATGATGCCTGGAATGAACGGTTGGGAAACTTTGGCCAATTTGAAGAAACAAGAAGCAACCAAAAATATTCCCGTAATTATTCTTAGTGGATTGTCACCAGATAGCCAAAAATTGCATCCAGAAATTAGCGACTGGCTCGTTAAGCCCCCAGAACAAAAATTATTATTTCAAGCCTTAGAGCGAGCTTTAGCGCGACAGAATCAAAACCTTCGTGTTCTAATTGTCGAAGACGATCCCGATTTAGCACAAGTACTCATGGCAATGTTTGAGCGGTACGGTATTACAACTTATCATGCTCAGACAGGAAAAGAAGCAATTAATCTCAGTCAAGAAATTATGCCAAATCTACTGGTACTAGATTTAGTCTTGCCCGAATATGATGGCTTTGCCGTAGTAGACTGGTTACGACAGCATAATCGTTTGTGTCATATGCCTTTGGTGGTTTACACTGCCCAAGATCTTGACAATATCGATCGTGAGCGACTGAAATTAGGACAAACTCTATTTCTGACTAAAGGACGTATTAATCCTGAAGCATTTGAACAGCGAGTTATTAAATTACTTAATCGCCTGATTCACGGTGTAAAAGGAGAGTAATGACTACTAAACAAATTCTCGTTATTGACGATGATGAAGATATCCAAGATGTTGCTCGGGTTGCTCTAGAGGTAGTAGGAGGCTGGGAGGTAATAACAGCTAGTTCTGGTAGCGAAGGCTTGTCCTTAGCAGTAACCGAACAACCAGATGCTATTCTGTTGGATGTCATGATGCCCGATCTCGACGGTATTGCTACCCTTAAACAACTAAAAGCTAATCCTACAACCCAGCCAATTCCCGTCATTTTACTCACGGCAAAAGTTCAATCTAGCGATCGCGATCGTTTTGCCCAATTAGACATCATTGCCATCATTGCCAAGCCATTTAAAACAATGCTTTTAGCCGACCAAGTTGCAGAAATTCTCAGCTGGTGAGGGGTCGGAAAGATGAGGAAGATTCGCGTCATTTTTCCTTTGCACGCACACACGAATGACAAAGCGAGCGTCGCTTACGATAAAATTTACTTCTTCATTAGTTCTTCATTTTTGCTCTTTAGTTTCAATATAGAGGTTATTCATTGAAGGACACAATAAGATGTATTCCCCTGAAAAAGAGAGGCTTGATTCTCTACAATCAGAACCTTTAAAACTCTGTAAACATTACAATTCTGTCACCAGACAAGAACCAAAAACTGACATAATTGAACAGGAAAATCAAGAGTCAAAGATTACTGTTTTTAACAACTTAAATCGCGGTCGAGTAGCGATCTTTATTGATGGTGCTAATCTATTTTACGCAGCTTTGCAGTTAGGTATTGAAATCAACTATCAAAAATTGCTACATTGCTTAACTGCTGGTTCTAGACTATTACGTCCCTTTTTTTATACTGGAGTTGATTCTGACAATGACAAACAACAAAGTTTTTTGTTGTGGATGCGTCGTAATGGCTATCGAGTAATTGCTAAAGAATTGCTGGAATTCGCTGATGGCTCGAAAAAAGCCGATTTAGATATAGAAATTAGCGTAGATATGATGACTTTAATTGGTTCTTATGACACTGCCGTCTTGGTCAGCGGAGATGGCGATCTAGCTTATGCCGTTAATGCAATTAGTTACCGAGGAGTTCGTGTCGAAATAGTTAGTTTGCGTTCTATGACTAGCGATAATCTGATTAATGTTGCTGATGCTTATGTCGATCTCCAAGAAATAAAGGACTATATTCAAAAAACTCCCTCTGCTGCAATCTGTGGCTAAAATCTTCGATATTTTGATTAATAGGATTATAAACTTCGCTTTTTCTCGGTCAGTTTTTCATAGTTTATTGCTCCCTCAATAATAATCATGCAGTTAGTCAAAAACATTTTGTTTATTTTCTCAAGAAGTGGCAAACAATGAAGGTAATCTGGAAACAATCCTTATATAGAGTAATGGTATGGTTAGCTGCTGAGGTTATACTTAATTGTGTCGGACTAGATGATTTAGCAGACTATAGCGAATTTATTTTTGAGCGCAATACAATTGACTTTGAGCGCAATTATCGGTTTTCCAAAACTTCAGCTAATTTCCAATTTGAAAATCTTTCTTACTAGCTGTGATCGCTCTGATAAAAACCTCCCCCTCCCCCGCTCCAGAAAAAATTGCTCAATCCTCGAAATCTTTAGCAACTCAGCCAACCTTCAACGACATTTATCAAAGTCAAAGATGTTGAGATGTAGAGCGAAAAATAAACTTTAATGGCTACGATGAGCTATGCCTCATCAAGTATCTTGTACACAGTAGACCGCCCTATCCTAAGCTGTTTAGAGATCGCAGTTGCCCCTATCCCTCTTTCATAAAGATGAATTACTTTTTTTCGATCAATGCTGCGTTTGCGACCAAACTTAACCCCTTTAGCTTTTGCTTCGATGCGTCCTTCGTTAGTGCGCTCAAGAATTCTTGCCCGTTCTGCCTCTGCCACTGCTGATAATATAGTCACCACCATTTTTCCCATCGTGCCTTCGGTGCTAATGCCATCATCGAGAAAACGAACTGCCACTCCCAAGCGGTCGAACTCTTTAATCAGGGCAATCATATCGGCGGTGTCTCTACCCAAGCGATCGAGTTTGGTAACGAGTATCACATCTCCCTTCTCTACTTTGACTTTGAGTAACTCCAGACCTTGGCGATCGCCACCACTCCCTTCAGAGGTTTTATCGGTGAAGATGCGATTCTTTCTCACTCCAGCAGCCTTTAGAGCCTGGAGCTGAAGATTGAGGGATTGTTGGGAGGTAGAAACACGGGCGTAGCCGAAGAGTCTCATAAAACTGTCTCTTAAATCGATTTATAGACTGTACTGTACACTAATAGCACAAAAACGATTTTTTAGACACAAAGATCGGGGCGGTTTTGAGGTGTCCCATAATTTATAAGATAGTGGACATTTGACGAGGTCAATTTTTTCTACTGCCGATAATTCCGTTCAGCATAGCCAATTTCTATTATTAGAAAAAACTCTCAATTCTTAAGGTTTAAAATACTCTTCTAACTCAATTTGTCAGAAATGTGGAATTATCACTCACACTTAAAGTATTTGGCAAATCTTCAAATTTAAATACTTTAAACCAGCTAATTAAACCTTTTAATTTAAGATGTTTACTTAGCTAGTTTAATCGATAAAATTTTAAGAATATGGTAAGTCTTTACAATATTCTTATAAGCATTTATATTGCTACTATACTAGGACGTTGTCCATTAACAACTACGTTTTTTTTCTCTGACAAATCTCAAAAATATTTAGAAATCGAGTTAGGACTTGTTTTTGGACTACGACCTATTTTTTCTCAGGTAATTTGATACATAGCAACCTAAAATAAAGGCCGTAAGTTTAGTGTTGAATAAACCCAATTCGCCAGGGTTTCTAATTCTTTAGACGAATAATCAAATGAATCGAGTAAGCTACAACAATGGAGATTAAAGCAATGCTAAAAGGAACAGTAAAATGGTTTAACCGAGAAAAAGGTTTTGGTTTTATCATACCCAGTAATGGAGGCAGCGATTTATTTGTACACCATTCCGAAACTAATGGCTCAACTCTCAATGAGGGTGATACTGTTGAATTTGAGATAGGTGAAGGTCGAAAAGGACCCTGTGCCGTTAATGTCAAAAAGATTTAAAATTTTCCTCTCTTAGTAAATCATTCAAGACAACAGATCTAGGCATTTGAGTAGCAATTGATACTGAGTCGCGAACTTAACAATTAACGTTCCTGCGATCGCTGCACCAGTGAAACTATCATTTTTTTCTTTTTCTTGAAGATTTACGAGATTTCTTCTTTTTAGTGTTGGACTGAGTAGAACCAAATCCTTTTGGAGATTTAGTTTGACGAGTAGAAGAAAATAATGAAGCGTGTTTTTGTTTCTCGGAAAATCGACGATTAGGAACTTCATCACAAGTTTTTAGTCCAAATTCCACTTGAATGTCTTCCCAATATCCAGTAATCAAAGTATCTACTAGATTTTCTTTAAAGGCTTGTTCAATAGTCTCGATGGTTTCGACTGCTTGTAAATCCAACAGTTCGCAAATCAATAAGGCATTAAAAGTGGGGTCGTTATCTCTAAATTTTTCTAGTTCCCCAGCAATGGCTGCTATATTTGACTGGCGGGTTTGAGGATACTGATGGCTAATAGCTTCAAGACTTCGAGCTGCGTCAATTCTGGCATATAAATTGTTAGAAGTATCAGCTAAAAATTCCTCAAGATAGGGAATTGCTTCTAATCCAATTAGAGTACAAAGAGTTGGAAAATCACCGCTAATCCAATCATCATCTCTGTTAGCTAGTAAACCCAATAGCGGTTCAAGAGCTTCAACTGCTTTTAATTGACCCAATGCACGCCAAGCATGAACTGGACTCCAAACTTCTTGACTATCTGAGCCAGCTTGACTTAGTTCATCATCTGTCGCCATCGAAATCAGTTCGGATATGTGTTTCTCTTCAAGATTTAGTTCCCGAACATAATTGGGCCATTCTTTATAGTTGCGACAGTCTCCGTAAGCTAGTAATTCCGAAACTGGAGATTGATAGTCCGAGATACTCATCAAGTGAAGTAGAATTCTCTACTTAGATTACCTCGATCTAACTTATCAATTCAATCAGGAGCTAACTTAGCAAAGGAAGAAACACGAGTTCTAGCTAATGGCACGCCTTCATACCAAGCAAATAGACGAATCGCATTCATCGCGGTTGCCGTCAGAATGTGTTGTAAATGAACTTTGTCCAAACCTATATAACGAGAGGTACGCAGACCAAAACCGCGAACACCTTGCGAAATCGTACCTTCAACTCCCGCACGTTGATTGTATTGTTTTAACCATCTTTTCGTTTCTTGCTGTTTTCGTCAGCAGTATCGGTTGCTACTCACACGCCATCTATGAACTGATAATTTTAACAAGTGAGCCTACTTTAAAAATATCTTTGAAACAAATAAGTAATAACAATCGAATTTTAGCAATAGTTAGGGAGTGATTCTCAACTAGACTCTCAATTCTCAACAATCATAAGGATGTATTTGAGAATTGGCTACAACCCTCATTAATTCGTTATTTCAATCACCGAATCGCGAGAATTATCGGTATTAGAAATCTTATAAGTATGTTTGAAATATAAGTTAAATTAATATCACAAGATTATGAGTAAATTAACTATTGAAAACTCTACTAATACTCATAGCGCCATAACTCTTTTTTACAGGATTAAAGCGGAATCTTGCTAATTATTTAGTTGATTTTGAGCCGACAAGAATTTATTGTCAATGAGCGCAGTCACAGTACAGTGGTGATTTTTTTACTTTACTTTTGGGAACTTTAGGTTAATAAAGCCAGAAGTGAAGTATTCCTCATGAATAATCAAAATAATTTTTTATTCCCTACAGATTTAAGCGAAAACACAGAATTATCTTTAACTTATTTATTAGAAAAGGCCACTATTTTGGTCAAAGACGTACTCCAACAGTTTGTTAATGAGCCTGATTTCACGGATAAAATGCAATTGGCTTTCGGTGAGAATACTGATGGAAGTCAGTTAAGAGCCAGTTGGCAAGCAGGAGAGTTTATTTTCCCTCAGATAGAAATTGTTAATGCTACCGATCTTAATGGTGCGAATGGTGCTTTTGCACGAGATACTAACAAGATTTATTTAGCACAAGAGTTTTTATTGGCAAATCAGTCAGATATAGATGTTGTTGCAGCAGTTTTATTAGAAGAATACGGACATTCTGTTGATAGTGAAATAAATTCTGTTGATGCGCCAGGGGATGAAGGAGCGATTTTTGCTGCTTTGGTGCAGGGTGAGAAATTAGATGAGAGTGAGTTACAGCTGTTGAGAAATGAGGATGATCGTGCTGTTGTAATTATAGCTGGAGAAGTTAATCATATAGAACAAGCATTATCAGCAACCCTTAGTCCTTCGCCAGGAACTGCTGATAATCCAACCATTATTAATCTCCCCCCAGATCCTGATGATGCTGATTTTAACTATGATTTTGCTGTAATTATAAACTACTCATATGTTAACGATACTGGCGTTCCTGTACTAATTTTTGGAGAAGCAACTGGTCCTGATAGCTGGAGTAATGGTTCACCTCGTTATGATACCGATAACGATCCAACTACAAATCCAGGATATCGGAATGCTTCTGGAACTAACACATACACACTAGGTGTTGACAGTCCTGGAGAACTGTTCGATATCACGCTGTACATGACAAATGAGGATCAGAGTCTTAGATTGCAAGAAATATCTATTCCTGGACATTATCTTTATGTAGGTGATGGCGATTTAGCTATATCGAAATCTAATATTTCCGCTCCTGCTATAGTGGACGACATCTTTACATATGAAATTAATGTAGTTAATAACGGTCCTTATCATGTTCAGGACAATGTTGTGATTGAAGAAACTCTACCAGAAGGAGTAGATATTGTCGGGTCAAATTACCCATATGAGATTACTCAAAATAATGGCAATCAGATTATCGAGATCGATGTTGACTCTCTTTCTGTAAATTATCCAGCAACTGTCATTGTTGAAGTTATCCCCACGATTGATAGCCGACCAGACACAAGTTCTAGTTTAGATTCTTGGAATCTTAGCACTAATACAAATCTATTAGTGCCAAGCTCGATTAATGATACTAATTTAAGTAATAATCAAATACAACAGGAAATAGAAGTTATTAATCCACCAATAGATTTAAAAGTAGAACAAACCGATCTCTACGATCCTGTTTATGTTGGAGAAGAACTAACTTACGTCCTTACTGTAACCAATCAAGGAAATCAAGAAGCTAAAGATGTGAGATTAGTGGATAACCTTCCCCAGGGAGTAGAATTTGTTCAAGCAATTACAAGTAATGATTCCGATCCTTCTCGGAATAAGGTTATCGATCCGACTCTTTCTTCTAATGGTACTGTCTTAGGAAACAATGTTGCTTCTCTAGACTTCATTTTAGGGAATATTCCATCTGGTGAAAGTGCTTTAGTAAATATTACTGTTATTCCAACTGTTGATAGTCGTCCATCATCAGCAAATTCATCCTCGAATCAGTGGCAAATAATTAATAACGCTACTGTTTCTTTAAGTCCCTTACAAACTGATGCTAATCCCAACAATGACCAAACATCAGAAACAACTGAAGTTATTGTGCCAGAACTATCTCTGAATGATATCTCTGCCAGCGAAGGAGATAATGACAATACTAACTTTAATTTTACAGTTTCTCTATCTCAAGCAAGTTGGGCAACAGTTACTGTAGATTATGCCTCAGCAGATGGCAATGGTATTGCAGGAGAAGATTACATTGCTACAAGTGGTACTTTAACATTTGCTCCAGGAGAAACCCAAAAAACGATCGCTGTAGAAGTCGTTGGCGATACCGAATTAGAATCAGATGAAACCTTTAACGTTAATTTAAGCAATCCTGTTAATAGTGCGATCGCCAATTCTTTGGGGATAGGTACAATTCAAAATGACGATATACCACCTACGCCGCTTACAGTTCCCCAGATTCAAGTAAATTCTAAGAATAAATTAGCTATAAAATTGGATAGTGATATTAACCCAGATTCACTTAATTTATACCGAGGCGGAAACAACCGAGATAACCCACCAGATATTACTCTAGTTGGGGAAAAAATAGGAACGGTTAAAGGTTCTTTGGTTTGGGATGAGTTGACTAAAACAGTTACTTTTATCGCCACGAAAGGAATACTCGAACCAGATAATTACACTTTAACTATACCCAGTAGGGAAGATGGTATTGTTACCAAGGAAGGCGGAGTTGTTGATGGCAACAACGATGGAATAGGGGGAGACGATTATGTTTATGAGTTTACCATTGAAGAGAGTCGCGATCGCATTTTATCCATCCCTGACTTAACTCTTGCACCAGGAGTAACTACAGATATTCCTGTAACTCTAGATAATGTTGAAGGGATAACTAAATTAGAATTCGATTTCTATTACGATACTGATTTATTGGATATTACTGCTATTAATTCCAATGACAATTTACCTGCAAGTTGGCAACTTGCCGAGAGTGAAATCGATCGCGACAATGGCATAATTAATGTCACCATTGAAGGTACTGATGCGTTAACTGGTGACAATCTCAATATAGTCAATCTAGAAGCGACTGTTCCCGATCCGGCTGATTATGGTGAGACTCAGATATTAGATTTAGCCAATGTAGTTTTAAATGATGGTAATGTAAGTGCTGCTGATGATGATGGCATTCATCAAGTTATTCAAGCTGGCGATACCACTGGAGATGGTACATTGAGTGGCTTAGATGCTTATCAAATGATGCGAGTATCTGTAGGTTTAGATGATGGATTCGATCGCTTTTCTAGCATCGATCCCATAATTTCAGCAGACATGAACGAAGATGGAGTTATTTCTGCTTTTGATGCTTATCATGCAGTCAATGGCTAATTTCAAGATAAGTGGAGAGGAATCGATTTTCTCTCCGCCCAAAATATCCGTATTTCGTTCTAATGCCGATAATCTCACAAGCCAGAATTAGACTGAAACGCTTGATTGACAAAGATTTAGGAGCGATCTGATTCTTTTCCCTCTCTCATTCCTCAGAGCGATACGCCCGATGCCAAAATAAAGACAAGCACGACAAATCGAGCCGGCTCCGAAAGCGAGCCTTAATAATAACTCTAAAATTATCAACCAGCCTTAAAATACATAATAATTACTATTCATTTCCTAGATTTTGAAGCAATGAGCTCCAATTGAAAACCGCTATGAATGATAATTGTGTATGAGTGATAATTGTGGTAGAAATGGTTTGATGAAAAAGAGGCTATTTACAGTAGAAGAAGAACTTGAATTAGCTATTTATGATGCTATTCACGATCTAATTAGAGAGCAAATTTTATACCAAGCAGGACAAAGAACTAAAGAAAAATACTCGTATTATCGACAGCAAGATTTAAAATTAATTCACACTAGTTATAAACGTTTGCTAAAACTCAAGTATCGGCTTTCTGTTGAAACTCTCCAAGAAATGGTCGATGGTAGTATACACGACAGAGATTTTTTGCCAACACTTTCGGCTGAGTATTTAGAAGGTACTCCAGAGGAAAAAGAAAAGATTATCAACAGCCTCGATCTCGACCAACTCAACCGAGATACATTTACCCTGGTAATCTCTTATCTAAAACGAAAAGGTTGTTTTAAAAAAGCCAAAGGATTTAGTGGGGAAACCATAATCTAGTCTGCTTACTATATGTGCTAATAACCATAAGGCATTAAATACCAAGCATGACTAGCTGTTCTGTGAACAGAGTGAACAGCACAAATTCACCCCTTCACTCTTTCACCTGTAATTCACTTATAATCAGGTTGATGTGATAGGGTTGTATATTTATATATTCATATAAATAGCTAATGTAAAAATCTAAATGATATTAGCTATATTTATATATTTATTAACTAGACTACATTTCTCCTAATAGATTATTCATATCTAATACCCATTTGACAAAGGAGATTATCTCCTGTTTTTTAAAACCTGTAAGCACAGAGACTACATTGTCTATAAGCTTACTAACAGAGAGTTTGGCGTTATAAGCTACTTGAAGCACTTTTGTATAGACTGCTAGAGGTAGTTCGACTTTAGTGTAGAGATCCTCTTTTTTTACAGGAGTTGGATTTACTAATTCTTTAATTCTTTCTCCAGTTCTCTTATGTCTGGGTATTTCAGCAAGTACTTGTTGCCATGCATCTATAAGTTGTTGGTCACTGTAATCACCATATAACCCACTTAAAGCACAATGAAGAGCATAAGCCTGAGACATATTTTGGGGCAGGTCGCTATAACTAAACCCAGCAAATAATAATATTAATCCCACTCGTGAAGCGTGTATATAGGAGCATACAGACTTTGTTGTTGTACCAAGAACTTCTTCAGCATAATCATCAAATCTGGTGTATAGATGTTTATACAGGCGGTTAAACTTAATCTCTGCATAGATACAGCCCTTTCTGATATATGCAAGACAATCTAATTTAATTAACTCAGTCAGCCTATCTAGATCCTCGCCCTCAACATCAATTACACTCTGCACTACTTCTTGTAGGCATTCATCTGTAATAGGTACATCAGGGTCGTGATAAAGTTCTTTGATAAAAGGACTTTTGATGTAGCCTTCAGGCGCACTATAATAGCTTTTTGCTTTCATGGTTAGTCTCTTAATTTTGATCAACAAAGTTGAGACAGACCACTACTAGATGTGCTAACCTATAGACATGTCACCTTCTATAGGGAAGTACACCGTAATGGTTGTCTTCATACAGTATTCGATTTAAGCCGTTAGCCTAATTTAGGTTGGCGGCTACTGTATTTTAACTTATATTTTTCCAAAGTCTTTTATTTTTTATGGCACTGATAGTTTCTCTAGATACATTGTAGAGAGTACCTATTTCTTTTTGCGTAAAGTTTTTCAAGGATAGCAGGTGTCTTATTTCTCTAACCTGCTTGATGTTAAGTTTTTTGTTTGCTTCTCCGCCAGCACAAGCAGATCTTAGTCCTAATTTAATTGCTTGCTTACCGTAAGTAAAGATTATGATCTATATCTAGTAAGGGATTGAGATACCTATTATTCGAAATCTGTATTTTGTCGAATTACTGTTTTTCCCAGCAACTACAATCTGGTTTTTCTTTTGGCTCTGATGATTTGTCTTTCTTTAATTCTTCAATAAAGTTTGTATTATTTGTTCGGGCTTAGGTCTTTAGCTCCCGATAGGTTAGCACCATAGAGGTATGTAACTTTAATAATTTATCAAGTTTTGGCTAATTAGCTTGATGGCACAATAATATGGATCTGAAAATTGAGTATTAAAACGTTTGGTTTTCTTTTTTGCAGTTTCTGTAAATTCATCTAGATCCTTAAGTCGATTCCAATAGATACGTATACCAGAATCTAGAATAGGGGAAGTTTTTTCATACTCCTTCAATATTTTTCTGAGATACTTCTCCATGTCTTCAAGATTCTCTTTAAGTTGATTAATTGAAACAAACGCTGGAAGACTCTCGGCTTCAATCTTCAAAGCCTCTAATTCAAGTTGTGCGTGATTTAGATTTTGCATTTCTTTCTTGTAAGCATTAGCTTGTGCGTCAGAAAGTGTATCAGGTGAATTCTCAAATTTTGTCGTCAATCCAGCAGCACGTAGTGAACGTCGAGCATCTTTAACCCGTCGATAAAGCACACCTAGTCTCTTAAGATAGTCAGTACGAATCTCAGCACGCAACTGATCTTGTTTAAGAATTTGCTCTGCCTCTTTTTGTCTCTGTTGAACCTGATACCCAAAAACGGCTATCAAAATAGGAACTGCTAATCTGCTACTTAGCTCTAACCAATCCCAAAATGTTTTTCCAGAACGAAGTTCCTCATTTATAGGAGTTCTTTTAATTTTTCCTGTATTATCTTTCTCTATTTTTATCGTCGTGCTAACTTTATTTTCACCAAATCCAGTCCAGTCAGCCCACTTAAGAGTTTTACTTGTATTAACACAATAAATTCCATAAGCTCCAGCAGCAATTAAAGTCAATGTAAAAAGTAGTTTTTTATATTTCCACCAAAATACTAACCACCAATACTTTTTGAAATACTGCTTTGCAATTACCAAATCAACATCAGGCGTTTTAACTCTTCCTTGCCGCTCACGTTTTTTCCCTATTTGATCTGCCTTAATCTTAATTAGTTCTTCTGATATCCAACGAGATCTACTCATCTCTAACTACAAACTAGTGACACTTGAAGCTTACAATGGTGCCTTAATCTAATGTTTGTTTCTTAATTATTTGAAACTATAATGTAAATCTTGTGTAATATCTATTATTGCCAGCGACTACAGTCAGGAGGCTTTATGGGCTCTGATGATTTGTCTTTCTTTAACTCTTCAATGTAGTTTGTATTATCAGGTTCAATAGCTACATAAGAACTCTTTCCATTGAGTTTCGTGGAAGGTTAACCTTGATGAGACACGATTGAATTGGAAATAGGCGTAAGTCTAGGGTTGGTGTCAACAGACGCAACCTGCTTCTAAAACCCTTATCCTGTCTCGTATTCTAAATTTGTCTTTTTTTAGCCAATGTTTTTTAAATTCAAGACGAAGTTTAGAATGCTTTGGCATAAGTATTTGATATGTCTCAAATTCTATCTAATTCCAAGATTAACGTTTTTCGCAGGTGCTTTGTAATTACCAAAAGCTCTCTGAAAACCACTCCACCAGTTATCTGATAATTTGACTTCTAATTCAATTGTCCTAGAATCAGGCAAGGTTAACCCTCTGGACGTTGATATGTTGCTTAATGGTTTTACAGAAACTGTATCTGCAAAGTCAGGTATCACAATTGTCCCAGAATTTTCAACAACCTTTGACATTGTTTGGTTTTCATCAGCAGACGAAAAGTTTACTACTATGGGTTCTTGATCCCCTTTTATATTCACTTGTAGTGATCTAGGTTCTAGAGCTTGAATGTCCGACTGAGCATACACAAATCGGTCTGTATGCCAAAAGTATACTGTATTCAAATTATCTGATGTAGAAACATCATTTGTAGCCACAGTTAACTGAATCAGAGATGGTAGTCCTATACCTAGATAAAACGCTTTTCTTCGGTCTTGTTCCCTCCAAATCCAACAAATAACTCCTCCAAGGAAAGCAAAAATTAGAAGTCCAACAAGATATGATGAGTTTGGTAAACTTCCACCGTTGACTAAGAAAATAGCCAATGTTAATAGTGATGGTGATATACCACCAATGGATGCAGAAAAGATTGGTCCCATACAAACAGTCAATAACCTAACAATGTAATATCCTAATTTTAAATGATGGTCTAAATAGGGTTATGACAACAATTCTTGATTTTACGTAACTACCACCCAATAACCGACACAGCCTGTTTTTTCTGCTCTGGTGACACCTCTAAATAACGCTGCAAAGTTCCCAGATCGTTATGTCCAGAGATCTCTTGAATATGCCTTAGAGGAATCCCAGCATTGTGCATTTGAGTGAGGGCTGTTCTTCTAAAACTATGGGTGCTAACTCCTTCAATACCAATTCGCTTACAAGCTGCCCTGAGTATCTTGTCTGCCATAATGCGAGTTAAATGTTTACCTTCACGAGAAGGAAACAGATAAGGATTATAGGGATTTACAGGGGGTTCATATTCATCTAGATATTGAACCAGAGCAATAGGAGTATCTATCGTGCGCGTTTTTAGCTTACCTTTCGTGGTAGATTTACGGAAGGTAATAGTTTTATTCTTAATGTCGCTCTTCTGTAGAGATAAGGCTTCTGATATCCGACAACCAGTAAACAAACAGATGGCAAAGAGACATCTATCCCGTGGCTTAATTAATCCATCGCTAAATAGCTGCTGCAACTCAGCAGTGGTTAATACTTTGGCTTGCCCATTTCCCGCTACTTTCATGGGGGTATTGTACCTGAAGTTGGGGGCATTATACAAAAGACAGGTTTCGTCTAATTATCGCTGGAAGTATTGGGAATTGGTGGCGAAAATCTCGGTACATATGTATGCTTAAGCAAATCTTATGAAAAAGTGAGGGGTTTGTTGAGTATAAATACCTAAGAAATAAGTGAAACTAATATTAGATCTAAATTACTAAGTAGATGAGTTAGAGAGGAAAATCATGGAAATTGCAGCAACTGCTATTGATAAAGTTCTGACGGATTTAGTATCACAACCTGACCCTCGTTGGAAAACTTTAGCTGCCGACAGACAGAGAAAACAGATTCAAGCTGAATTAAATTCTTCTGCGCCCAAGGATGGCATGATGCGAGTCATGACAAGGATGCAGTTTCAAGAAGCACCAGATTTAGTCGAGATTGATTGGGAATCAGAATTAGCTACTTTTGAACAAATAAAATATCCTCAATACTACCTTCAGCCTTTTCATAGTGTTTTGGGAGGATACTTGTCGGAAAGAGCCGCAGTTGGCAATCGAGTGGCAATGGAGGCGATTTTAGAAAATGCCCATCCGCGAAAGTCGCTGGGAGTAAGAGAAGAAATAGCCCAATTATTTCCCGAAGATGCTCGTCAGATTTTAGACTTGGGAGCGGGTATTGGGGATGATGCAGCAGCTATTGCTCGCCGTCTTCCGAATGCTACGGTAACGGCATGGGAAGCTTCTCCATTTATGATTATCGTTGGTCGCCATTACCACAAAGCCCTTCCCAATCTCCGTTGGCAACATGGTTTAGCAGAAAAAACTGAATTGCCAGATAATTCAGTTGATGCGCTCAATATGACTTATCTTCTCCATGAATGTCCCGATGAAATTAAGCAATTAATCCTAGCAGAATGCTGGCGAATTCTCTCTCCAGGCGGTCTGCTAGTGGTAACAGATGCGCTTCCTGGCGACCTGTATTCATACAGGGGCTTCTTTGAACCCTATAAAGAGCAATGGCTTAAAATTGACCCAGATAAATTACTGAGAGAGGCAGGTTTTATCAAGCTCAAAGCTTATCAGTTTGCCTATTCTACTTGGACTCGTGTTGGGTCAAAACCTGCTGCTGCCTAGAAAATCCGCATTGTGAACTATATTTCCGCCATTTAAGAACAATTATGTCTAATCAGCCCAAAATTCTGGCTCTTGCTGGTAGTGCTCGAATTGCCTCGTTTAACAAATCGAGATTGGTCGAAAGCTAAAAACCATTTGGGTCAGCCATCACTGATGGAGAGGTTAAATGGCTAAAGACATCGCTTGAGAACGAAAAAGAACGGTTGAGGTGAATTTTTATAATCCATAATTCCCAATACCGTATTGTCATCTACTTTCCTAAAAGAATCATTAATCGGCAAATAATCATAAATCATCGTGGCACTGACTTTTCCCCGATACTCCATCATCCGCAGTCTAGCTTGACTTTTCTCGGTTTTCAGTAAAGAATTAATTAACATCAGCAACGGTTTAATTGAATCATTTTTAGGGAGCGGAAACCTTAAAACCCAGTTCATCGCAGTAGGATTAGGTGCCACCTTAAAAACTTGTCCCTGACTATCTAAAAATAACAACGGGTGAACATTTTCAGAATCAACAAATTCTTTTCCATACCAGTTAGAACTTTCTAATAAACCATCCATAGGATGAGCTGTATGCAGTCCAGAGCCTTGCCAACGACCAAACATAAAGTCTAAATTCACAGGCTCAAGAGCATCAAACAACTGTAAAGCTTTTTCTGTCGTAGTTTGACCCGTTTCTAGAATTAACTGATGGTTTTCTAACATTTCCATTGCTAGCTCTCTTGAGATTATCGTACTTTAGCTGTTTATCTAGCCTTTTACGGCCCTATCAGATACTCTACAGCATAAATTAGGGTTTTCTGCCTGAACCGAAAGGAATTGGTTAGATAGTTTAGTTAATGATGCTCTACCACTGCTCATTAACTATTAACTGCTGCTTCTGACTTTTTGGACTCTGCTGATTTACTAATAAATAATTTGGGTAACAATAAACCAGAACGCTCTTTGTAGGCAACAAAGTCTGGATAACGAGAAAGAGACTGATCTTTCTTGAGCATATTTGGCACAAATACCAAGACAGCAAAAAACCCCAAAATCCCAAAAGGTAGCCAGTGTTGGGCTAACATGGCAAAGCTAAGATAAATTAAAATCTCTCCTAAATAGTTAGGGTTGCGACTACGACTAAAGAAACCTTCGGTAATCAATCCTTTTTTATATTTAAGGGTGAAATACTTTTGGGCATCGCTACCGTAATGGA
>JASJDF010000421.1 GCA_030065715.1 Xenococcaceae cyanobacterium MO_188.B19
CAATGGGTGGTGATAAGCCAGATACTACGACTACACCGCTTGCGGTTAGTCGCTAGAGACTTCATATTGTTAACAAATATCTTTCAATCAAAATAATCGCTACAATGTCATCGATAGGACGGGGGGGAATTCTCATTCCTTGGGGGACTAGTCTGGTGATTCCTGTTGGTGGATAAATTGACCAATATCGAGATCGCGCTTCTAAGGTACTATTATTTTCATCGATCATTTCAATGGGAAAATTAGCAAAATGAGACTCTAATTTATTGCGCCAACTTTTTGCTGTAGTAAGATTGCCCATGACAATTATTTGTATGGGGTATTTTTGAGATAATGATTCAATAGTTGCGATCGCATCATCTGAAGAAATTACTTGATGTTCATAAATTTTTCCCTCAGAATCCATCACCGCTAGACCGCATTTATCTCTTCCTGGATCAAAACCTAATATCATTTATCATTTAACGACTAACCACTAACAATTTTAAGTACTAAAGACAATTTTGCCATCTTTAACTACTACTAAATTTAGTTTTAGGGGACCTGCGGTATAGGTGGTTTCTGATACAACGACTTTAATTTCATCTAGAGGTTCTGCGGAATTAACAACTTGGTCAATGAAATTAAAGATGGTCATTATTTGTCCGTCTGCAATTTGCAAATCACCCACAATGCCAGCTCTTTGAGCGCGGAATTTAGAAGCAGCTAAGAGCCAATTTACTCTGTCTTGAATATCTTCATTATTCATTTGTTGAGAATCAATAGAAACTGTGGCAATTTCCTCTCCTGCTGCAAAAATTTGCTTATTTACCGTAAGATCAGCGAATATTCTAACTTCCTCTTCCCCTTGAACATAATTACCAGCAGATAAAATACGGACTACATAATCTCTACCATCTTGTATTTGTTCTGCTAAGTGTTTTACTTGGGCTGTAGTAATTCTAACTAGTCGCTGAGGAGGATCAGGTAGGGTTTCCTGTTGTAATACTGCTTGTATGGCGTTGAGATTGGCTTGAGCTAAAAGACGGTCAATAGCAGGAATCGCAGCTTTAGGATCAATAATTCTCACGGTAGCAGAGGCTAAAACTTCTCCTTTGAAAATTGCAATTTTACGTTCCCTTAGTTCTTGATAGGTTTGATAGTACTGTTCTAAGATTTTGACTTCTCGTTGTAAAAATTGCAATTGTGCTTCTAAATCTTGAAGTTGGCTTTGTCTAGCTTTTAAATCTTGGTCTTTAGCAGAAATAGCTCTATCTAGATTTAAAATTACTGCGTCTCTTTCACTAATCTGGCTTTGTAAAATACTTTGTTGTTGCTTCAATTCTTGAAGACGATTTTCACTTTCTTGAATAACTTGGTTTTGATCAAGGATTTTTTGTTCTCTTTGCTCCAGTTGAACTTGTAACTGCTGACTTTTAGCATTTAGATTTTCTAGTTGTTCCAGTTGTTTGGTTCGTTCTGCCAAAATGATATTTAGCTCAGAGCGTAGTTGGGATGCTTGTTGGGAAGTTTCAGCTAATCTAGATTTGGATTCTTGCAAGTCTTGCTCAATTGCTTTTAATCGCTGTGTAGCTTGAATCTGCTGTTGTTTTACTGTTGCTAACTGATTTTCGACTTCTTGCTTTTGTTGGTTAGCCTGATCTAGTTCTGATTTGACATTTCTTAAGTCGCTGAGGATTTCATCAAGGTTAAAAACCCCATCTCTGAGAGATTCACTCAAAGCAAATAGAATACCATAAGTGGAAGCTGAAATTAAAGTACCTGTGATTATGGTGACAATTGTGGCAGTTTGACGAGGACGAAGGTTAAATAACCTTAATCTAGCTTTCCCCACTTTTGTCCCTAAGCGATCGCCTAATACTGCTATTAAACCTCCTAAGACTAAAATGGCTGCAATCAAAATATAAGCACTAGTCATGGGAACTTAAAATTTACAATTGAGAATTATCCAAATAGAGTGGGAATTTCCCAATATTTAAGAAAACTGTTGACTCAGAGCCACGGGATTATGCACCGTAATCTTCTTTTTGTGAATTGAGACCATTTCTTTGTCTCTTAAATCTCCTAACAAACGAGTTACGGTGACACGAGTTGAACCAATGGCTTCTGCGATCGCTTGGTGAGAAAGTTTGAGGTCAATTTTAATTCCTTCATTGGTAGGGATACCAAAATCTCGACATAAAATCAAGAGAAAACTAACCAAACGAGAACCCATATCTCGATGAGCTAAAGTTTCAATCATCATTTCTGTCTGGAGAATCCGAGATGATAAACCTCGCAGCATCAACATCGACAAGTCTGGATTTTCTTTAAGAGACTGTTCTACTTGTTCAATGGGAGCAGATAATAATTCTACGGAAGTAAAGGCTACTGCATGGTAAAAGCGATCGCTTTTTTGACCTGTGATTAGGGACAATACCCCAAAGACGCTATTTTCTCTGAGCAAAGCTACGGTAATCTCTTCTCCTGCTTCATAGACTCTCGATAGTTTAACTGCACCTTTAACTAAGAAATAAACTCTTTCTGCGGGATCACCAGGAAAAAAGATCGTTTTGCCTCTCTCAAAACTTTCAACAATAGGAGGAAAAGAACCACGATTCAGCTTACGAAATACAGATGCAAGGGGAAGGTTTTGAGTTAGGGATAGTTCCATCGGACTTACTATCATATAAATACATCACTTGATTGTTTAATCTTAAACCTTTAACGGTTTTTTGCAGATTTTCTATTTTAGAAATGAGACTCTAGTAGCTAAAAGTCCAGGCAGTTGTACTATGGATAATTGCTAGACAAATTAGGAAATAGTCATTATGTTAGACTTGACTGGAAAAAATGCTTTTGTGACAGGCATTGCTAATAATCGCTCTATTGCTTGGGGGATCGCTCAACAACTCCATAAAGCAGGGGCTAATATTGGGGTTAATTATTTACCCGATGAAAAAGGGCGTAATGAAAAAAAAGTCAGACAACTGGTCGAGCCGATCAATCCTAGTTTGATATTACCTTGTAATGTTCAAGATGACGCATTAATGGCAGAAATGTTTAATGCGATCGCAGAAAAATGGGGTAAATTAGATATCTTAATCCACTGTTTAGCTTTTGCCAACAAAGAATATTTGGGAGGAGACTATAGTAATGTTCCTCGTGATGCTTTTTTAAACTGTTTAGACATTAGTGCTTACTCTCTAACTCATTTTGCCCATTTTGCGAAACCCTTAATGACTGAGGGTGGTAGTATTTTAACCCTTTCTTACTTGGGTGGAGTGAAAGTAATGCCCAACTACAATGTAATGGGAGTTGCTAAATCAGCCCTAGAAATGAGTGTGCGCTATTTAGCAGCGGAATTGGGACCTCAGAATATTCGGGTCAATGGGATCTCCGCAGGACCCATTAGAACTCTAGCTTCTTCCGCTGTAGGGGGAATTCTGGATATGATTAAACATATGGATAATACTGCACCCCTAAAACGTACCGTAACCCAACAAGAAGTAGGAAATACAGCAGCCTTTTTAGCCAGCGATCTCTCTAGCGGGATCACAGGACAAATTATCTATGTGGATGCTGGTTACGAAATTATGGGCATGTAGTCTGAGTTTCCTTCGTCCTTAATAAGGATGAGGGATAAATGATCAAGTAAGAGTTTTTTTATATTAACAATGCAAACAACAGAATCTAAAATCCCCAACTTTTCCCAATCTCAACCACTTATATTATCTCGTACTGCATCGGTTAAGAGAACTACTAAAGAAACTGATGTAGCCGTAACTGTAAATCTTGATGGTCAGGGTAAATGTGATGCTAATACGGGTATTCCGTTTCTCGATCATATGCTCAATCAAATATCTTCTCATGGACTAATCGATCTAGATATCAGATGCCAGGGCGATATTGAAATTGATGATCATCATTCCAATGAAGATGTGGGGATCACTCTGGGTATGGCTTTAGCTCAAGCTATTGGAGATCGCAAAGGTATTGTCCGTTTTGGTCATTTTGTCGCACCTCTAGATGAGTCTTTAGTGCAGGTAGCTCTGGATTTTTCAGGAAGACCCCATCTCAGCTATGGTTTAGAGATTCCTACTCAAAGAGTTGGCACTTATGACACCCAATTAGTTAGGGAGTTTTTTGTCGCTGTGGTCAATCACTCTCAAATGACACTCCATATTCGTCAGCTAGATGGGATCAACTCTCACCATATTATCGAAGCTACTTTTAAAGCCTTTGCTCGTGCTATGCGGATGGCTTTAGAAATTGATCCTCGTCGTGCTAATACTATTCCCAGCTCTAAAGGGGTTTTGTAGCTGTTATAGGCGGTCTCGCCTTGCGAGGCTGCTTCAACTAAAATATTAAAATATTATGGGCTTAATTCTCCTCAAAACATCTTGAAGCAATAGATCGGGACAATTACAAATTAGACTTGCCGATCTAGCTCTAAAATCAAGAGAACGAAATTGATCTGTCATAATTATGCCTTTAACTTCTAAGTCATCTGGAATTTTCACATAAAAAGGATTTTTGCGCTTAGTTTTGCTAATTGGACAAACTACAGCAAATCCCATTTTGCGATTGAAGGAACTATGACTCACAACCAGAGCAGGACGATTTCCCATCTGTTCATGTCCTGCTTGGGGATCGAAATTAATCCGAATAAAATTACCTCGCTTGGGAATAAACATTACCAAACCTCATTACCCATAGGCTTTCCCCAATCAACCTCCGTTTCTGGGGGTTCATCAACCTCTGCCAGCAACTCATCTAAACTTAGTTCTTCTAAAATTTTGACTGGTTTTAGAACTATTTTTCCTTCTTCTAGAGAAAATATAATTTGATCGTTGGCTTTAAGATCAAGAGATTCAGTAATAAACTTAGGAATTCTAACAGCTAAAGAATTTCCCCATTGACCAACTTGGGATTTCATATCTATGCTTTTAAAATCTATATTGAGGATACACAAAGTATATTATATATTTATAAGCATCAAACTAGTTTGACTAGCAATCATCACACTTTATAAATTACAATAAGTTACAATTGTAATTTATTGGCTATTGTGAATCCTAATTTAATTATTCCAGTTGGAACGCAAGTTGTAAGTCGGATTGACGTAAAAAACACATACAGCAAAATTATCGCGCCTCAAGGTGCTGTAGGAGTAATTATTCACTCTCCTACAGATAACTCTCACAATTACAAAATTCGCCTATCTAACGATTTA
>JASJDF010000422.1 GCA_030065715.1 Xenococcaceae cyanobacterium MO_188.B19
CAAAAAGCAGGAAGAGAGGATCTAGCAGAGAAAGAACAGCAAGAATTAGCAATTATTGAAACTTATTTACCAGAACAGTTGGATGATACAGAATTAGAAGAGATTGTAGATAAAATTATTGCTGATGTTGGTGCAACTTCCCCCAAAGATTTTGGTAAAGTAATGGGAACAGCCATGAAACAGCTTAAGGGTAAAGCAGATGGAAAGAAAATTCAAGGAATGGTTAAAAGCAAGTTAGCCAAATAATCCCATAATTATTAGCACCCAAGAAAAGGTACGATCAAAGCTTGAGTGCTAATAATTATAAGTTTTTAAATAAATTAGGACTTGGTTCTGTTTTTTATTTATTAAAATACTAAAAATATTTCAGGGAATATTATCAAATACATCAATACAAGTAACCTAAGTGTTTATTATTGATTAGTACAAACTATGAATATTTTTCATACTTCAAATGGGTTTATATTTGTATTTACGTTTTAAAATTAGCTTATGAAAATATTGTTGAAAGAATCATGAAAGCTAAAGTAAATCATGTATTTGTCTTTCTAGAAATTTTTGCTCGTGAGGGAGGAATTCAGTCTTATGTAAAAGATCTTTTTAATGCTTATCAAGAAGTAGCAAAAGAAAACAATTTTACAGCAGAAGTATTTATCTTACGAGATGAAATTGGCTGTGATAATCCCTATGCTGGAAAATATCTGAACTTTCATTACCTGAAGACTTTACCCCCCTGGAAAGGGAGACTCAAGTTAGCCTTATCTCTGCTGAAGTTCCTCTTATTCCATCGTCCTCAACATCTCTACTGTGGACATATCAAACTTTCCCCTCTCATTAAATTACTCTGTCAACCTCTAGGTATTCCTTACACTATACTTACCTATGGTAAAGAAGTTTGGCAGACTCTTCCTAACAATCAACGTCAAGCACTCAGAGCAGCAGAAAGTATTTGGACAATTAGCCGTTACAGTGGCGACTGCTTGTGTAAAGCAAATTCTATTGCACCAGATAAAGTCCGTATTTTACCCTGTATTGTGGATGGTGAAAAATTTACTCCTGGAGAAAAACCTCAAGATTTAGTAACTAAATATCAGCTTCAAGACTCCCAAGTATTAATGACTGTGGCAAGATTATGGTCAGGGGATATTTATAAAGGAGTAGATGTCACTATAAGAGCCTTACCCCAGATTTTAGAAGCATTCCCCCAAGTTAAATATCTCATCATTGGTCGAGGGGATGACCGACCCCGTCTAGAAAATTTAGCTCAAGAACTGGGAGTAGCAGAAAGAGTGGTATTTGCGGGATTTATCTCTACAGAAGATTTAGTTGCTCATTACCAAGTTGCAGATGCTTATATTATGCCTTCGCAAGAGGGTTTTGGTATTGTCTATCTAGAAGCAATGGCTTGTGGTAAACCTGTACTTTCTGGTGACGCTGATGGCTCTGCCGATCCTCTACAAGATGGGAAATTAGGTTGGAGGGTTCCTCACCGCGATCCTGATAAAGTAGCCAAAGCTTGTATAGAAATTTTACAAGGAGCTGATAAGTCAGTACTTAGTTTGGAGCAAGATCTTCGTTGTCAGGGGGATTGGTTGCGACAAGAAACTTTAAAGAAATTTAGTAAGAAAGCTTTTAAACAACAGTTAATATCTTTAATATTGAGCAAAGCTACTTAATCAAACATTCAACAATTAATGTGTTGCATATTTAAAGTGATTTGATATTACTCAGCCATGTGTTAAATTTAGACTATTTCGGACATTACTACCTGGAAAATAGTCAAGTTTTCTTAAAACTTGTTTACAATAGGTATAAATAAACAGAGTAATCATTATGGATCAATTAGAAAATAGTCTTTCTGTGGAACAAAAATTTAGCCACAAAGTATTTAGCGATCGCGTTAAAGAACTATCTACTGAACAAGCTCAAGAGTTACTAATTCAAATGCACAAGCAAATGTTATTTAAAGATAACCTTTATAAAGAGTTGTTTTTAAGTCAAGAAAAAGATATTGTTGATGCTTTATTTAGAGGCAAGAAAAATTGAATACTATTAACTTAGTACCAAGATTTAGGCTTCTCTCCCCAGTGAGAGGAGTCTTTTGTTTTTAAACTGTTTCTTATTTTTTTGTGACTAGCAACTTGGATTAGTAGAGAAAAATTAAGGTGATTGCCAATTTGTTGCCATCATTTTTTATGATTCAAATAAAATCAACAATAATTAGTCAAAAAAGGCGATCGCTTGATGAACAAAGCTAATACCCGTAACTCGCTCTCAATTTCCCTACCAGGTTTAAAAAAAATGCTTTCTTATCGTCGGAAATGGTTGCGAGGGGATGTATTAGCAGGATTAACGGTAGCAGCCTATTTAATTCCTCAATGTATGGCTTATGGAGAATTAGCAGGAGTTGAGCCTGTTGCGGGATTATGGGCAATTTTACCACCGATGATTATTTACGCTTTATTTGGTTCTTCACCCCAGCTTTCTATTGGTCCCGAATCTAGTACGGCGGTGATGACAGCAGTAGCGATCGCACCTTTGGCAACTGCTAGAACCGATGCCTATATTAGTCTTGCTGCTTTGTTGGCAATTTTTATGGGGCTAGTTTGTATTGTGGGCTATGTCGCCCGACTGGGTTTTTTAGCGGATTTACTATCCAAACCAATTTTGATTGGTTATATGGCTGGAATTGCTCTGATTATGATTGGGGGACAACTGGGTAAGATCGGCAAGATTGAGATTGAAGCCAATGATTTTTTAGGTCAGGTTAGTGAATTTATTAATAAGCTAGAGCTTGCTCATTCTCCGACCCTAATTTTAGCCCTTTTAGTTTTAATTTTTTTGTTTGCCTTTCAGCGTCGCTTTCCCAATTTACCGATTCCTTTAATTGCTGTTTTACTATCAACAGCAGCAGTGGCAATATTTAATCTAGATGATCAGGGTGTTGCAGTAGTAGGGGCAATACCTGCTGGTTTGCCTCATTTTGCAATTCCCGACATATCAGTTACAGATTTAATTTCCCTGGGTGCTTCTGCTGTTGGGATTTCGATTGTGGGCTATTCGGATAATGTGTTGACTGCCAGAGCCTTTGCCAATCGGAACAACTATAAAATTGATGCCAATCAGGAACTATTGGCTTTGGGTGTAGCTAATTTGGGTAATGGATTGATGCAGGGATTTCCCATTAGCAGTAGTGGTAGTCGCACTGTAATTGGGGATTCTTTGGGTAGCAAAAGTCAGCTATATTCCCTGGTGGCAATGGTAGCAGTGATTTTAGTATTACTCTTTTTGCGCCCCATACTAGCATTATTCCCGAAAGCTGCTTTAGGTGCGATCGTGATTTATGCTGCAACCAAGTTAATTGAAGTCCCAGAATTTATCAGGTTATATCGATTTCGTCGTAGCGAGTTTATCTTAGCGATCCTAACTACTATGATGGTCTTGGTAACGGATATTTTAGTGGGAGTGGGGATTGCAGTTAGTTTATCGGTAATTGAGCTATTTTCTAGAGTGGCTCGTCCTCACGATGCAGTATTGGGTAGAGTTCCGAATTTAGCAGGACTTCATGATATCGAAGACTGGGAAGGGGCAACAACTATACCAGGATTGCTAATCTATCGTTACGATGCACCTTTGTGTTTTGCTAATGCCGAAAACTTTAAAGAGCGATCGCTTGAAGCTATTGAAGCTGAATTAAATCCTGTGGAATGGTTTGTCTTAAATATGGAAGCCAATGTAGAAATTGATATTACGGCGATCGATATACTGTTTGAATTACGAGAGGAATTAGCTGCTAAAAATATTACCTTTGCTATGGCACGAGTCAAACAGGATTTATACTTGGAACTCAAACGGGCAGAATTTTTGCAAAATAAGCAAGCAGAACATATTTATCCTACATTACCTACTGCGATCGCAGCTTTTGAACAACGTAAATTTTAGTTAGTAGTTAGTGGTTAGAGATATGGTCACTACGCCGAAAAACGCTTAGTTACTGGAGACTTCCTACTTTGCCTAATAGCAGATTTGCTACTTTTTTTCGATTCTACATAAATTGTTAAATTTCTGGGCTGACACTGTTTTATTGCCATATTAACTATTTCAGCTTTTTCTTGAGCTAAATCCTCAATATATCCGTCTTTGAATTGCTCTGCTTCATAAATACTGTCAAAAACTCCAAAGTAATATATACAAATTGGTTTGATTGTTATAATCTCTATCCACCAACCAAAGTCATGTATTATTGGATTCATTGTGTTTTAGGGGGGTTAATTGTAAAGAAATAATTAAAATAAAAATTCATCAGACTAGTTCGGAGACCATTAGAAGATTAGGTTTTGTTTGTGAAGATTTTGTGAAGATTTTGTGAAACTTATTTGTATTGCAGTGACTTAATCTTCATTGGGCAACTTGGTATTCTTGATGGAAGAAAATGAGATATAGATAGTGATTCCTCACAAGTTCTTCAATTTATTTATCTATTTTTGAGAGAAGCAACGGAGGCAATAATTATGAAACTATATTTTCACCATCTTGAATAATAAAGGGAAGAGCTTATGAAAGCAGCAGATATTATGACCACTGAGCTAGTCACGATTAATAGTTTAGGGACTATTGCTCAAGCAGCCAAAATTATGAAAGAGCATAATCTACGAGCTTTAATTGTGGATCGGGCTTCTGAAGAAGATGCTTATGGCATAATCACTGCCAGCGATATCACAAAAGCAGTAGCTCAAGGGCAAAACCCCAAAGAAACCTATGTTTGTGCAGTAATGACTAAGCCCTGTATTGTAGTCAATCCCGATCTACCTGTAGAACATATTGCTAATTTATTTACTAGAGCTCAAATTCGTATCGCACCAGTAATCAAAGATAAACTACTTGGTATTGTTTCTCTCTCCGATATTCTGACCAAAACTGATTGTTTAACCTCTCAACAACACAAAGAATTAGTAGAATTTTCTCTAAATGAATCTATAGATGATAAATGGCAAATTGAATCTGAGAGCACCTATGAAAATTGGTGCAGTGGATAGGAAAAGATATAGGACTTAAACAGAGCTATAGAAGTAACGAGTAATGAGTAATGAGTAATTAACCAACTAACCACTAACCACTAACCACTAACCACTAACCACTAACTACTACCAACTAACCCAATACAATGTCCTCAAAAATTATCATCGATCCTGTAACGC